>DATLGO010000009.1 GCA_035540375.1 Candidatus Thermoplasmatota archaeon | reverse complement strand
GGGCCGAGGGCCGCGGCGGGGGCCGCGAGGAGGACGAGGGCCAGGGTGTACGTGAGGAGGGTCGCGCGCATGTCCGGGTCCCCGGGTCCCGATTGGGCCCTCCTTTTTTAGCCTTTCTTGTAGCGGGGCTCAGCCTCCGGCGGAGCTTATGAGGCGCGCGGGCCTTCGCGGGGCGTGCGCGTCGGGGTCGTCGGCGGGACCGGGCTCGGGAACCTCATGTCGGGCGAGCGCCTCCCGGTCGAGACCCCGTGGGGACCCGTCGACGTGGTCTTCGGCCGATCCGGCCGCCTCGAGACGGCCTTCGTGGCGCGCCACGGCGACCCCGCGCGGCCCCCGCACCGCGTCCGCTTCCGGGCGAACGTGTGGGCCCTCGCCGCGGCGAAGGTCGACCGCGTCGTGGCCGTGAACACCGTGGGCGCGCTCCACGCCACCATCCCCACGCCCTCGTTTTTCGTGCCGCACGATTTCGTGGACCTCTCGGGCCGCGCCGACGAGCGGACGTTCCACGACGAGCGGGCCGTGCACGTGGACCTCTCGGAGCCGTACTGCCCCGAGGTGAGGCGCGCGCTCGTCGCCGCGGCCTCGGACGCCGGCCTCGCGGCGCGCGGCCACGGCGTCTACGTCGCCTCCCCGGGCCCGCGACTCGAGACCCCCGCGGAGACGCGTTGGTACGCGACGCTCGGGGACGTCGTCGGGATGACCGGTTGCCCCGAGGCGGCGCTCGCGCGCGAGAAGGGCCTCTGCTACGCGTCGCTCTGCCTCGTCACGAACCCGGCCCCCGGCGTCGCACCCGGCCCCGTGCGGGCGGTCGACATCGCGGCCTCGGCGAAGGCGCTTGCGGACGCGGTCGGGAAGGCGCTCGCGAGGGCCCTCGGGGAGATCCCGGAGCGCAAGGCGTGCCGCTGCGGGGAAGCGCTCGCGGCGGCGGGAATCTGACCTCGGCCGCCCGGCGGTCTTGCGTCTCCAGCCCATGTCGAGGAGGGGCGGCGCCGCTCCGGGACCCCCGAGCGCCGCGTCGAGGCTGGCGCACGTGGGCGCCCGCCCGCTTGAACCTGTCCGGGTGGCGTCGGATCGAAGATTGGGGTCGGGCGTCCTCACCGCCCGCACAGATTTAAATACGGTCACCCGGCTGATGCGTTGCACGCGGAGGTCCCTGGCAGTGTACGTCATCCTCGGCTGCGGCTCCGTCGGCTACCAGACGGCGAAGCTGCTGAAAAGCCGGGACAAGGAGATCCTCATCATCGACAAGAACCGGAAACGGGTCGAGGATCTCCGGGACTCCGAGATGGAGGCCGTCGTCGGGGACATGGACCAGCTCGGCGAGTTCCGGGAGGAGCTCGCGAGCGCGACCGCGATCCTCCTCATGTCGAGCAACATGGAGGGCAACCTCCAGGCGCTCAAGTACGTCAAGAGCGAGATGCCGAAGTCCATGGTCATCGTCCGCGCCCTCGACCCCGTGAGCGCGGACGCCTTCACGAAGGCGGGCGCGGACCGGGTCATCCAGCCCTCGGACGTCATCGCCCGGTCGGTGCTCCGGGAGCTCCAGGAATACGAGGTCCAGCGCGCGGGCAACGCGCTCACGGACATCATCCAGTCGGCGAAGAGCATCGCCATCTTCATCCAGTCCAACCCGGACCCCGACGCCCTCGGGTCGGGCCTCGCGCTCCAGACGATCTGCGAGCACTACGACGTCCCCGCGACGATCTACTACGGCGGCAACATCGGCCACCAGGAGAACCGCGCCTTCGTGAACCTGCTCGACCTCGAGCTCACGCAGGTCGGGCCGCGCGACGACGTCCTCGAGATCGTGAACGCGCACGACAAGGTCGCGCTCGTCGAGGCCTCGCTTCCCGGCAAGAACAACATCCTCCCGCCCGAGGTCGTGCCGAACATCGTGTTCGACCACCATCAGATCGAGGAGGAGGAGATCGTCGCAGACTTCGCGGACGTGCGCGTCGGCATCGGCGCGACGAGCACCATCCTCACGAAGTACCTGCAGCAGCTCGGCATCCCCGTCTCGCCGAAGCTCGCGGTCGCGCTCCTCTACGGTATCCGCACCGACACGAAGGACTACACGCGCGGCGCGACGGCCGAGGACATGATGGCCGCGACGTTCCTCTCCTCGTACGCGGACATGGACCTGCTCGAGAAGATCGAGAACCCGCCGATGGCGGCCGAGACCGTGGACGTGCTCGGCAAGGCCGTCCGCAACCGCGAGAGCTACGGCTCGACCCTCATCACGAGCGTCGAGTTCATCCGCGACCGCGACACCCTGCCCCAGGCCGCGGACTTCCTCCTCGGCCTCGAAGGCATCTCCACGGTCATCGTCTTCGGCATCGTCGAGGACGTCATCCACATCAGCGCGCGCACGAACGACGTGCGCGTGAACCTCGGCGAGGCCCTGGAAAAGGCCTTCGGCAAGCAGTCCGCGGGCGGCCACGCGAAGATGGCGGGCGGCCAGATCAAGCTCGGCATCTTCGGGGACGTGGACGAGCGCGAGGCGCTCCTCAAGCTCGCCGAGGACGCCGTCCGCAAGCAGGTGCTCGCGGTCCTCGGTCTCGAGGAGAAGCGCGATGCGGAAGAGGAATAGCGCCTCAAGGGACCGGTCCGTGAACGGGCCGCGATAGCCCAACAATATGACCCAAACGCTTTTCTTCGGCGCGCCTTTTGCCCGCCCGCATGCTCGGCAACTCCAAGCTCGCCCTCGTCGGCGTCCTCGCGCTCGCGCTCCTTGCGGTCCCCACGGCCGCCGCGGAGAACAAGATGTTCGTGACCGAGGCCCTCGAGGCCAACTGCCCCGTCGGGACGTTCTGCTGGAAGCCAGCCACCTTCACGGCGAGGGTCGGCGACAACGTGACCCTCGAATGGGTCCAGGCGAACGGCAGCATCCAGCCCCACAACCTCCACATCAAGGCCCCCGTGAACGAGAAGACGCCGATCACGACGACGCCCGAGAACGCCTCCATCACCTTCACGCCCACGAAGACGGGCGAGATCCAGTTCATCTGCGACGTCCACCCGACGATGGTCGGGAAGATCGTCGTCCAGAGCGCGAACGGAACGGGCGACGAGACCCCCACGGCCCCGACGCGCACGCCGGGCTTCGAGGTCGCTCTCCTCGCCGCGGGCGCCCTCGCGGTCGCGGTCGTGCTGCGCCGCCGCGGCTGATCCGGGGACCGTTCGATCCCGGGCGCCCGCCGGCCTTGCCGGTAGGCGCCACCCTCAAGCATCGCGAGGCGCGCCGCGCACCCATGCGCGGCGTCCTCGCCCTCCTCCTTCTCGCCACCCTGATCGCCCCCACCGTCCACGCGGAAGACCGTCGCATCACGGTCCTCGCGAAGGAGACGGGATGCCCGGGCGGCGCGCCCTACTGCTGGGAGCCCCAGAACATCACCGTGAACGTCGGCGACAACGTCACCCTCGTGTACAAGGACGAGGCGACCAACTTCATGTCGCACAACCTCGCGGTCCTCGGGTACGTGAACGAGAGCACCCCGATCCGCGACCCCGGCGGCGCCCAGGCGAACGACACGATCACCTTCACGGCGACGGAGGCCGGCGAGATCCCGTTCATCTGCGACGTGCATCCGCAGATGAAGGGGACGATCGTCGTCGCCTCGGAAGCGACGAACGCGCCGACGCCCGCGCCGGGCCTCGCGCTCCTTGCGGCGGGCGGCGCGCTCGCGGCCCTCCTCGCGCGTCGGATTCAAATGCGGTGACGGCCGTCGGGGGCCCGTGAGCCCCCGGATCGTGGTTCCCGCCCTCGCGCTCGCCCTCGTCGCCCTCGCGCCCGCGGCATCCGCCGCCGAGCGCGCCGTCGACCTCGAGCCGCGCGAGTCCGGGTGCGATCGCGCCGGCTTCTGCTGGTCCGCGACGAACATCACGGTCGACGTCGGCGACCGCGTCGTCCTCCGGTTCGCGAACCCCGCCTCGAACGCGGCCCCGCACAGCCTCCGCGTCCAGGGCGACGTGAACCAGGGGACGCCCGTGCGCCTGCCCGGCGAATCGCGCCCGACCGACGTTGTCGCGTTCAACGCGACCGCCGCCGGCGTCGTCCCTTTCGTTTGCGAAGTGCACAGCGGCATGCGCGGCGGGGTCTACGTGAAGCCGCTCCCCGACCCCGCTAACGAGCCCCCGCGCCCCTTCATCCCGGCGCCGGCCCTCGTCGCGGCCCTCGCCGCGCTCGCGCTCGCCGCGCGCCCGTGGCGCCGAAGGTGAGGTTTAAGGCGATCCAGGGGGTTCGCGCGCCGTGCGCCCGGTTCTCCTTGCGCTCGCCCTCGTTCTCCTGGCCCCCACCGCGCTCGCCGCGGTGAAGGCCGACGCCCTCACGCTCGCCCCGGGGACGAGCGAGACCGTGACCGTGAGCCTCGGAAAGGGCCAGAAGGTGGCCTGGTCCTATCTCGTCAAGGAGCCTCGCTATTACGAGGTCTTCCTCACGATCCAGACGGCGGGTCCGAACGCGACCACGATCTTCCCCCCCGCGCGCGAGAACGCCCGCGACGGGACGTTCGAGGCTCCCGTGACCGGCGCCTACCGGTTCACCTTCGAGAATCCCAACACGCGGACCATCGAGCTCGAATACCGCGTCGAGCACGCCGCCCCGGGCGAGCTGCCCGGCCCCGGCTTCGCGGGGGTCCTCGCGGTCCTCGCCCTCGGCGCGCTGCTCTTCACCTTCGGCCGCCGCGAATGAGGGTTTCGCGTCTCTTTCAGAAGTGTCTTGAACCGCGACACGGGTGACGGCCCCGTGCAGCCGACCGGGGCGATCGACCGCTGGGACGAGACGGAGGACGAGCCCACCGTGTCCTTCAGCGGCGAGGAGATCCTCCACCTCGCGCTGAGCGTCGCGGTGCTCTCGGTGGCCTTCACGTTCGCCCTCTCCGGCACCGCGCTTGCGATCGACGGCAAGCTCGACGAGTCCACGCTCCTCGCGATCCTCCCCTATGCGGTGGGCATCGTCATCACGTCGTTCGTGCTCCACGAGCTCGCGCACAAGGTCGTCGCCCAGCGCCGCTACATGTGGGCGGAGTTCCGCGCGAGCTGGACCAACCTCCTCGTGGGACTTCTCGTGAGCATGGGCCTCGGCGTCGTGTTCGCGGCGCCGGGCGCGGTCCACATCTACGGCCAGGCGACCCGACGGGACTCGGGCGTCATCAGCATCGTGGGTCCCGCCCTCAACCTCGGCCTCGCGCTCATCGCGCTTCCGATGTTCCTCTTCACGCCCGAGCTCTGCGTCGCCCGCCACGCGAACCTCTGGCAGGTCGTCGTGTTCGTGAACGTCTTCCTCGCGGGCTTCAACATGCTCCCCATCCCGCCGCTCGACGGGAGCAAGGTGTGGGCCTGGAGCAAGCTCGCGTACCTCAGCACGCTCCTCGTCATCGCGGCCTTTGCCTACGTCGTCTTCGATCCAAGCGTCGTGCCGGGCGTGAGCCCCGCGACGGGGTGCTGACGTGCGGGCGGCCGTCGTCGCCGCGCTCCTCTCGACCGTCGCCCTCGCGGGCTGCGCCGCGCCCGCCGCGGACGCGACCGAAGGTCGTTTTCTCGTCGTCGCGGTCAAACCCGGGACCGCGGCGCGGGCGCTCGAAACGTCGGGCCTTCCCGCCGCGCTCGTGGAAGACCTCAACGCGAACCTCCGCCTCGCGCGCGACGTCGAGGTCGCGGCCGCGGACTGCGGAGAGGCGAACGCGTTCTACGATCCCGAGACGCGGCGCATCACGATGTGCCACGATCTCCTCGAGCACGTGCGCGCGCTCTTCGAGGCCGCGGGCCACGACGATGCGAGCGCGGTCGAGAACGCCGTCAGGACGTGGACCTTCGTCTTCTTCCACGAAGCGGGACACGCGATCATCGACGTGAACGGGATTCCCGCCACGGGCCGCGAGGAGGACGCGGTCGACCAGCTGAGCGCCTTGATCGTGCTCGCGGAGGAGGGCGGCGAGGGCGTCGCGCTCTCCGCCGCCGAATGGTTCGCGCTCGAGGCCGGGTCCGCGGACCCGGACGAGGCCTCCTTCGCCGACGCGCACAGCCTCGACGCGCAGCGCTTCCACAACATCCTCTGCTGGGTCTACGGGAGCGATCCCGACCGCTTCGCCGATCTCGCGGGCGGCGACGGGCTTACCGCGGAGCGCGCCGAAGGCTGCCCCGAGGAGTACGCGCGGATGCGCGCCGCGTGGGACGCGCTTCTTGGCCCCTGGTGGAAGGCCGCCTGATCAGGACCGCGTGGTCGCGAGGGAGAACGCGACCGTCGCGTCCTCGCCCTCGCTCGTGCCGGTCGAGCGCCCCTTCGCGCCCGCCTGCGTGGACCATTCCCCCGTCATGAGGTCGTAGGTGAGCGACAGGATGTGGCCCGACCCCGCGATGCGCATGGGCTGCGGGTTGCCCGCCACGTCGTAGAGCGCCGTGATGGTGACCTGCGTCGGGAGTCGCCCGGGCTCGGCCGTCGCGTCGTCCGAATCGGACGCGAACGTGATGCGGACGTCCGTCGAGGCGCCCACCTTCGCCGTGAAGGTCCGCGAATCCTGGCCGCTCTGGATGATGAACCGAACGTCGTCGCCAAGCGGGTTGCGCGGCGTCTTCTGCGTGACGCGGTCGAGCGTGAGGCGCAGGCCGAGGTTCGCGAGCGGATCGGCGTCGATGCGGTCGGGCGTCGAGTCGCCGTCCGTGTCGCGCTTCGTCGGGTCGGTGCCCGCGGCCTTCTCGAGGTCGTCCGCGAGACCGTCGCTGTCGGTGTCGGGCACGCACGGGCTCGACTGGACGAACGTCGTGACGCCGCGCACGGTCACGTTCCAGCCGCCCGCCGCCTCCTCGCCGTCGCCGAGGCCGTCGACGAGGGGGCGGTCGCTGTTGTGCTGGGTGGGATTGAGGCCGTCTCCGCCCTCGCAGATGGAGGCCTCGCCGAGGAACGTCGTCGGGTCGTCGCGCGCGGTATGGATGCCCGCCGCGACGAGCCGGGCGTGGAGGTCGGTGCCCGGTTGTGCGGTGATGCTGCGGCCGTCGAGGAGGCCGTCGCCGTCCGTGTCGAGGCTCCGGGGGTCCGTGCCAAGGAGGAACTCGTCGCGGTCGCTCAAGCCGTCGCCGTCCGTATCCGCGAGCTTGGGGTCGCTCGTGACCTCGAGGGTCGTTTCGCCGTCCGGCCGGAGCACGGAGATGCTTCGCGGCGACACCTCGACCTCGTCGGGGAGTCGGTCGCCATCGGAGTCAAGCGGCTCGCCCGTCGGCGACGCGCAGCCCGCGAGCGTGGAGGCGACCAGGACGAGGCCGAGGGCGAGCGCGCGCGACATGCGGCGCCCACGCATGGAATGCGCCATAAACGTTGCTCATTCGATGCGGATCCAGTTCCAGGGGGGCGACCGGGCCGCCAGGCTCGGGTCGTTGCCGACCCCGTGGTTGCCCTTCGCATCGAGGTTGTCGAACTTGCTTTCGAAGGAATAGTATCCCGGGCCGCGGTTGAACACGGATCGCGGGATCTCGAGGCGGGTGAAATCCTTCTCGCCGCTCGTCTTGAGGGCGACCCGGTGCACGTATTCCCGCGTCGAGCCCGAGGTGTCTTCGCCGCGGTAGTAGACGTGGATCGTCAGATCGCCGTAGGCCATGATGCGATTGGAGGGGTCGCCGCCGGACTGGCGCGACAGCTGCAGGTCCACCGCGATCGTGCGCCGGTCCGTCGGGTAGGGATGCAGATACACGTATTCGACCCACTTGTCGACGCTGACGCGGGTCGTCGCGATCTCGCCGTCGTACCGCAGACGGACCTCGTACTGCCCGTTTCCCACGACGAAGAAGGAGTAGGGGAGGTAGAACGCGCCTTGCCGATCGCTCACCGGGAACGTCGCCCACATGCCGCCTGCGGGGTAGGCCGGCTTGCCGTTGTACAGGACCTGGAGCTCCGCTTGCGGCGGAGCAAGCCCGATGAGCCTGTGGGGGGCCGCGAAGAAAACGGTCATCCCGGAGGCTTCGCGCGGCGCGCTCGCCGCGACGACGGGCCGCTCGCCGCCTCCGCCCAGGCAGCCGGCGAAGGCCGGCGCGAGCGCGAGGAGCGCGACGAGGGCCGCTCGGGACAGCCTCGGTCCGTCCATGGTTTCGCGTCTCCTTGTGGAACGTTAAGCCTTGCTCAAGACCCCTTTCGGCCGCGCTTCTCGGCGCGCTTTGCCGCCTTTGCCGCCCGCTTCTCCGCCTTCTCGGCCTTGGCGCGCGCCTTGTCGAGCGTTTTCTTCGCCGCCGCGAGCTGCTTCTCCTTGGCCTTCGCGAGCTTCGCGAGGCGCTTCGATTCCTTCGCGTCGACCTTCGCCTGACGCTTCGCGTCCTTGCGGGCGACCTTGTCGGCCGCCTTCTGCGCCTTGCGGGTCGCGTGGAGCTGCTTCGCCTCCTCGCGCAGGCGCAGCTTCTCGGCCTTGCGGCGGAGCTTCTCGGCCTTCCGCATCTTCGCGCGGGTTGCGCGCAGCTCGCGGCGCTCCTCGCGGAGAAGCCTGCGCTCGTCGCGGCGGCGGGCCCGCATCTCGGCGCGGTACGCGCGGCGACGCTCGCGCCAGAGGGCGAGCTGCTCCGCCTTCCGGGCGCGCCACGCGGGCGGGTCGCGCTTCGCGAGGGCGGCGAGGAGGACGGCCTGGCGGGGCGTGGGACGCGGCTTGCGGGGTCGCCCCTTCTCGAGCGCCGCGAGGTCGCGGTCGCGCCATGCGCGGACAGTGAGCAGCGCGAGGGCGACGAGGGAGAGCGCGGCGAGCGGTCGCCAGAGGGCCGAAACGTAGGGTCCGTCGACCATGATGACGCTCGCGCCCGTGAAGGCCACCTCCGGTTCGTGGATCGATCGGGCGGAGACGCGGATGATCGCGGTCTCGCCGGGATGCCAGAGCTGTCCCGAAGGCGATTGGATCGTGAGGTTCACGAACGCGGACGATTTGCCTTCGATCACGACGCGGGGCGTGATCATCGCCTTCCAGCCCGGAGTGATGGAGACGTTGAGGAGGAACGTGTCGATGTACGTCCCCACGTTGTCGACCTGGACGAGATACGTGACGACCTTCTGCTGCTCGACGAACCTCGGGGGCGTCTTGATGAACACGTTCGCGAGCCGGAACGGCTCGAGGAACGCGTTCACGTGGACCTCCGCCGACTTCGTCCCGCCGTCGCTCGCGCGCATGGTCGCGACGACCTTCAGCGTGACGTGGTTGAGGGAGACCGGGCCGAGCGCCTGCACGATGAGGGTCGTCTCGCGGACCATGCCGCCCGAGGTGAAGACGGTCGTGTTGGTGAGCGCCGCCTCCCAGCCGTTCAGGGACGCATTGGCGGGGACGTTGACGAATTGGACCTCGAAGGTCGTCATGTGGGCGAAGCCGGGATCGCCCTGGAGGCTCGCCTCGGGCACGGCGTCGCGGCTCAGGTCCCGCATGACGAGACGCCAGCGGGCGTCGCCGAGGTACGGCACGAACTGGGGTGGATCGAGGACCTCGAGCGAGACCGCGACGAGCTCCTTCTGATACTGCGCCGAGGCGGGGGGCGCCCCCGCGACGAGGGTGGTCGTCGCGAGGACGATGGCGAGGACGATCGGGGCACGCCGCATGGGTCACCCCAGCGGCGACCCTACGCCGACCGGCGGCGGCCGCCGAGCGCGACCGCGACGAGGCCGAGGGCGATCACGAAGAACGCCGCGTCGGGGCCGGGCACGTAGAAGCCCTTGGTCGTCGTGAGGACCGAGAGCTGCGTCGAATCGCCGATCTTCGTCGCGTCCAGCGCGTAGTTCGAGCGGATCTTCATCGTGACCGCGCCGACCGAGTTCATGTAGCCGTTCTTGTACGGCGTCTGGATCGTGAGGAACACGTCCTGCTGCGTGGTCTTGCCGCCGCGCTGCTTGGACTCGAGGATGATCGGCTGGGGCGGGATGACTTCGAAGTTGTCCGGCTTGCTCACGATCTCGAAGAAGAGCTTCGTGTCCGCGTTGCCGAGGTTCTTGACCGTGATCGGGTAGGAGACCTGCTGCTGCGGCTTCGCGAGCTGGATCGTCTGCGTGATCTGGGCGTCGATCATCGAGAAGAAGTCCGCCGTGACCTGGAGGACTTCCGTCGCCTTGCTGCCCGCGATGTCCGAGTTCGGGAGCGCGGTCGCGGAGATCTTGATCTGGCCCGGCGTGAAGGCGGGCGCGTCGGCGAGCGTGTAGATGACGACGTTCGCCGAGAAGGTCTGCGTCACGGTCTGACCGGACGGCGTGCCGCCCGTGACCTGCAGCGTGGAGGGCGTCACCGAGGCGACCGCCCAGCCCGGCGCGTCGTCGACCTTGAGGTCGATCTGCGTCGGGACGAGCGCGACGCCGCCGGAGAAGTAGGTGTAGGTGCCGGTGATCTTGGCCGTCGCGACACCCGAGAGGGGCTTGATCGGCGCGTCGACCGGCGTGATCAGGAGGCTGATGCGCGACTCGGCCGGCTGCGCGGGCAGCGCCTGCGCCGCCGCCGTCGGGACCATCGAGGACAGGGCGGCCACAAGCAGCAGCCCCGCAAGGGCGATCGATTTGAACGTGTGGGTCATCACAACCTCTCCTGAGCTTTCACCGGAGTCCATGTTCGCTACTTAACCGTTCGGATTGCGACCGCGTGTCGTTTCGCGGCGCCCGGTCACGATGCCGAGCCGGTTGCCCCCGCTTCGGGGGATGGCGGGAAGTACCGTGGTGCGCATATAAGCGTATTGGATACCGTCTTTCATCGGGGCGAAGGGGGCGGCCAAGGCGTGCGGAACCGTCGGGCCGGAGGCGCCGGACGCGGCCGTCGGCGACGCGGCGCCCGCGCAGGACCGCGCGCGCATGGACCCGCCGCGCGGGTCGGAAAAGCGGACCGCGCGACGCGCGCGGCCGGAGTGCGGAGGCACGGATTTGAACCGTGGAACACCTACGTGACTAGCCCCTCAAGCTAGCGCCGTTGGCCAGGCTTGGCTACCTCCGCGGAGGACCGTCCCGGGCTGCCGCGCGCCAAGCGCCTCGGCCCCGGGGGCATCCCGACAAAGCTGTTCCCCTATTTGAGAGTGAGCACCCAGAGCGAGCCTCCTTGCGCGCCGGTCTCGTCGATGGCGAGCACGGAACCGCGGCGACCGGTTTCGGGACCGGGCGTCGGGTGCCGGGTGCCGGGAGCGGGCGCCGGGACCGGGCGTCGGGCGCCGGGACCGGGATCGGGCGTCGGGTCCGGGTGCCGGGCGTCGGGTCCGGGTCCGGGACCGGGTCCGGGACCGGGTCCGGGACCGCAGCCGGTATTCGCGCTCAGGTTCGGAAGCTTGAACGGCGCGAAGGGCGCCCCACGGGGGCCCCACACGCCCGCTCGAGAAGAGCCGGAGAACCGGAGCACCGTTCGAGAAGAAAACGCGGGTCTCGGCGGGCGTCCAGGGGCCAAGCCCCTGGCGTTGGGGGTGGGCCGCGGCGATACGCCGCCGCGGCGAGCCCGACCCGCAGGTCGGGCGAACGTCCAGAGGAGGGGCGCGCGCCGAAGGTCCCGCCGCAGCGGGACCTTCGGTGTGAAACGCGCGCCACGGAGTGCACCGCTGAAGGCCCCGAACCCCGATCGTCTAAACCATCAATCCCGGATCGGTGGCGACCGCAAAGCCCAGGACGGCGACGACGCCGAGCGTCACGACCGGCATGAAAGGGTAGACGTTGCGGCCGCGCGCGAGGAGCGGGCCCAAAGGCCAGCTCAGGACCTTCATCACCATGAAGAAGAGGAGGATGAGGAGCGGCGAGAGGAGCGCGGCCGCCGCCGCGCACGCGGCGACGTCCGCGGGCGCGAGGCGGAACACGAGGCCGACGCGCTGCCAGCTGAGGAGCGAGAGCAGGATCACGAGGCCCCATTTCACGAGGAACGGCGCGTCGGGGCGCCAGTTCGCGTTCGCGAGGTCGAGGATGAACAGGATGACCGCGACCGCGATCCACACGTCCATGAACTCGCGCTGCGCGCTCAGGTGCTTGAGGTCGCTCACGCTCGCGACGACGAAGGAGCCGAGGAGGAAGAAGAGGCCGTAGACCTCGTATTGGCTGAGCTCCAGCGCGACGAACGGCGACGCGTCGACCAACGCGGGGCCACGGCGGCCTCGCGTCTTAAGGAGCGCGGAACGCGTCGCGCGCGCAAGGCTTGCGCTGGATCATCGGATAGAAAGAAGGGTCCCGCCCTTGCGGGCGGGCGCGGACGTCGGCCTAGTTCAGGACGGGGGACGCCTTCGGCTTGAGGTCCGAGGCGTCGTTCTCGACCTGCTTCAGCTTGTCCATCAGGATGTGGATCGCGCGCTGGAGCGCGTCCTTCGCCGTGAGGGCGCCGTCCGTCTCGAGGAAGAAGACGAACTTGTTGTCCTCCGTCGAGAGCTTGACGCCCTCGAGCGCGTGGACGTCCTGGATGGCGCGGAGGTAGCGGTACGCCTTCTCCTCGTCGACGACCTTGAGCCTGCCGTCCACGACCTCGACGCTCCCTTCGGGCGCCGTGTCGCGGATGTGCTGCGCGACCGCGTCGGGAAGCGAGGCGTTCCCGATCTGCACGCGGCCGATCTCGCGGTAGCCGCACGCCGTCACGGGGTTCCACTTCGCGTGGCGCGTGCCCGTGCCGAGCACCGCGGCCGCTTCGAGCATGACGCGCTGGCCCTCGAGCAGCTTCACGATCGGGATCCGCTCGTCCGCGATGCGGAACTTCGGGTCCGTCGGGTTGAGGTCGCCGCTCGTGACCATCGCGGGGCCCTCCTTCGACAGGGTGTAGAGGACCGTGCAGCTCGCGCAGCCCTCGCCGCCGCACGACGGGCAGCCCTCGCGCGCGTTGAACGCGGCGAGGTCCGTCGGGATCGGCAGGAGGCCGAGGCGGTGCGCGACCATCTCGTCGAAGAGCGCGCTCGTGTTGTCGTAGATCGTGACGTCCTCGATCGCGAGCTTCGGGACCTCCGCTTGGAGGGTCCGGCGGAGCGCGTTCACGAAGGCCGTCGTCACGTCCTCGATCACGAACTCGAGGCGGTTGGGGGTGGAGGAGCGCAGGGCGATCTTCATGCTCACACCCTCCGCCCGCGCCGGCCGCCCTTCTTGCGGGTTCCGTCGTGGGGGATGGGCGTGACGTCCTCGATGCGGCCGATGCGCATGCCCGCGCGCGCGAGCGCGCGGATCGCGGCCTGGGCGCCGGGGCCCGGGCTCTTGCTCTTGTGGCCGCCGGGCGCGCGGACCTTGACGTGGAGGGAGTCGATGCCCTTCTCCTTCGCGGCCTCGGCGATGCGCTCCGCGGCCTTCATGGCGGCGTACGGGCCGCCCTCGTCCTTCGCGGCCTTGACGACCATGCCGCCCGTGCACTTCGTGATCGTCTCGGCGCCGGTCAGGTCCGTCACCGTGATGATGATGTTGTTGAACGAGGCGTAGATGTTGGCGATGCCCCACTTGCTGGTCATGCTTAGCCACCTCCCTGCGACTGGCCCTCACCGGCCGGTCGGCGACCGCCGCGGGGCTTCGAGCCGCCGCCGCGACCGCGACCGCCCGGGCCGCCGCGACCGCGGCCGCCGCCGCGACCGCCGCCACCGCGGCGCTCTTCGGGCGCCGGGGCGTCGCGCAGCTCCGGCGGCGCCTCGAACTTGGGGCGCACCGGGTGCTGCTCGTTCGTGAGCGGCGAGTTCGCGGTGTACTGGATGCCGCCCTCGTCCGCGCGGGGAAGGATCATCCCGGGGATCGTGACGCGGCTGCCGTTGATCGCGATGTGGCCGTGGATGATGAGCTGGCGCGCCTGGCTCGGCGTCGCCGCGAGGCCCTTCAGGTAGGCCTGCGTCTGGAGGCGGCGCACGAGGACGGCCTCGACGTTGAGCGAGAGGACGTCGTCGAGCGTCGCGTTCTCCTCGAGCATGCCCGCGCGGTAGAGGCGGGAGAGGAGACCGCGCGTCTCGCGGTTGACCTGCGGGTCGTCCAGGCGCTGCTTGCCCTGGAGGTCGCGGGCCTGGCCGCGGATGCTGCGGAGGAGCGAGCGGGCCTTCCAGACCTCGGTCTTGTTCTTGAGGCCGTACTTCTTGACGAGGTCGCGCTCTTCCTTGATGCGCTGCGCCTGCCACGGGTGGGACGGCGTTTCGTACTTCGGACGGGAGAATTTCGGGTCGCCCATGTCAGGTCACCTCACTTCTTGTCTCCGGCGGGCTGGGAGCCTTCCTTCTTCTTGATGACGCCCATCGTGAGACCCGTGCGGCCGTTCGAGCGGGAGCGCTGGCCGCGGACCTTCTGGCCCGAGCCGTGGCGGATGCCGCGGTAGCTCTGGATCTTCTTCAGCCGGTTGAGGTCGTCGCGGCGCTTGCCTTCGAGCTCCGAGCCGATGACGTGGAGGTCCTCGCCGGACTCGATCTCCTTCTGGCGGTTGAGCATCCACGTGGGCGCGATCTCCGCGAGCTGGTCCACGGCGCCCGCGAGGGCGTTGACCTGCTCGTCCGAGAGGTTGCCGACCTTCATGTAGCGCGGCACGCCGGCCTTCTCCGCGACGAGCGCCGCGGTCCGGATGCCGATGCCCTTCACGCCCGCAAGGCCGACCTCGACCTGGTCGTTGCCGTCCAGGTCGGTGTTGGCGATACGCACGATGTACTTGAAATCGTCCTTCTGGTCTGCCATGAGAATGGCCTCCGTCCGACTTCCGGGTCCGAGCCAAAGGGCTTGCCGGAAGGGCAGGGAGCAGCGTTCGGATGCGCGAAGCCCTATTTATACCGAACGCAGGCCCGGAGGCCGGTGACGCCCCGGGGGGAAGCCCCCGGGGGTCCCGATCAACGGCGTTCGCGCGGAAGGCGCGCGGGCGGGGTCGCGTCCGGCGTCCCGTCGAGGACCGGATCGTGCGCGGGCGTGCCGAACACGACCTGGCCCGGCGCGCTCGCGCTCAGGTTCGCGTGGAGCGGCGCGAGCATCCCGACGGAGGCGAAGAGCGAGGGGCCCGCCTGCTGCACGATCACGGCCGTGTCGCGGCGGCGCGAGTTCTCGTTCGTCGCGGAGGGGTTCCCGGCGCAGTCCTTCGTGCATCCGTCCGTGATCGCCATGTACGCGCGCCCTTCGGGCCCGACGTGCAGGTCGATGAAGTCGAGGAGGTTGCGGCAGGGGTTGCCGCCGCCCTTGAGCCACACGCAGCCGATCTGCACGGGGTCCTCGTCGGGCGTCACGCGGAGGTTCACGAACGTCGGGTCCGTCGCGTTCGCATCAAGGCTCCAGCCGAGGTACGCGTGCCAGCGCGTGTCCGCGGGCGCCTCGCTCGGGTCGCGCACGTCGGACGCGGTGCCGAGGTAGCCGAACGCGAGGCGGCCGTCGTCGCCGCTCGTGATGACGGTGAAGACCGCGCCCTTGACCTCGGGCGGGGACATCGTCCACGGCCCCTCCCACGTCTTGCCCTTGTCCTTCGAGCGGAGGAGCGTCGGGAGCGTCGTGTCGCCCTCGTACATGAGGTAGAGCGTGCCGTCGGGCGTGACCGTCACGTCCGGGTCGATGTTGCCGCCCCACGTGCCGGCCGTCGCGGGCGCCTTGCGGATCTCCCACGTCTGGCCGTTGTCCTCCGAGACCGCGACCTGCGGAACCGGGCAGAAGCGCGCCATCGGCACGTAGACGGTGCCGTCCTTCGCGACCGCGGGCGTGCCGTTCTGGGCGGAGCAGGCGTCCTGCCGCGTCGCGATCGGCTGGTCGATGGGGTACGTGAGGCCGCCGTCGTAGCTCACGGCGCAGTTCGTGGAGACGAGCTTGAAGTAGCAATAGTATACGACGTTCGGGTACACGGCCTTGATCGGCTGCGGACCCTTCGCCGAGGGCGGGCCGGTCGCCATGCGCTGGTGGTCGACGAGCGGGAGGCCGCAGCCCATCGGCTTCTCGAGCCACGTCTTGCCGTCGTCGTCGCTCCAGATGTGCTCGGAGCAGGTGAGGATGGGGAACATGAGGGGCGCGAAGATGCGGTCCGTGATCGGGTCGACCCACAGGTAGGGATCGTTGTTGCCGATGGGGTCCTGCGTGCTCACGGGAACGCCCGGCACCTGGGGCGGGTGGACGCTTCCGAACTCGTAAACCGACTTCCACGTCGCGCCGCCGTCCTCCGAGCGCATCACGTGGTCGTCCGCGGTGATGAAGACGGTGCCTTTCGAGGTCACGCCGACGTTCGGCTCCCCGCCGCGCTCGCCAAGCAGGAACTGGAGCGCCGAGGGCAGGGTTCCGTTGAAGCCCGCGGGAAGCGCGGGAAGGAGGCCCGTCCCGTTCAGCACCGTGAGACCCGCGGGGAGGGGGTCGCGTTCGACAATGCTCGGGGCGCCGGCGGGCGGGGCGCTCGCGCCGAGACACCCGGCGAGGGCGAGGGCGCTTGCGACGGCCAGGACGGCGAGGGGGCGGACGGCCATGCGCCGGTCACCCCGTTCGAGTCCATTTGGCCTTTGTGGTCAGCTTGCTGATCAGATCGGGAGCAGGGGGCGATGGGTCCGGGCCGCGAGGTCGGAGCGGGGATAGGTCTCGAACGTTCCGGTCGCATCGGCGCCCGCGAGGCCGCGCGCGTCGAGGACCACGAGCTGCTTCGTGCCGTTCGCGCGCCACGTGAGCTCGAGGACGTGCGACCCTGCGTCCGCGCGGTACGACTCGCGCGCGGCCAGGAGGCTCCCGCTCGCGCGGCCCTCGCAGTCGACGGCGCGCCGCGTCGTGCGCTCCTCGACGACGACGAGGCCGTTTGCGGCCGCCCGCTCGGTGCGCGCGGTCGTGACCGTCGCGACGGGCTCGCATCCCGCGGGCGCGTCCTCGCGGTGCGCGGCGTCCACGACGAAGGGCGGCGCGAGGACGAGCGCGACGAGGGCGCCAAGGACGATCACGGCGAGGCGCGGAACGCGGGGCATCGGGCCGCGCGACCTTCGCCCGGTGCAAGAGCGTTGTGGTGCGGCGGGCGATCCGTCACCCTTCAGAAACCCTTTAAGCGGGCGTCCGAATCCTGCACGCCCGAAGCCGGGATGGCCGAGCCTGGCCAATGGCGGCAGACTCAAGATCTGCTCCCGCAGGGGTTCGCCGGTTCAAATCCGGCTCCCGGCATCAAAGCGCGAGGTCGCCCTCGCGCAGCGCCTCGACGGGCGAGAGCCGCGCGGCGCGCCATGCGGGGACGACGCTCGCGAGGACGGCGACGGCCACGGGCGTCGCGACGACGAAGAGCGTGGTCGCGGGCGTCACGAGGAAGCGGATCTTCTCGGTGACGCCGAGCGGAAGTTCCGCCGCGACGTCGGCGGCGTCGAGCCACGCGATGCCGAGGTGGAGGAGCGCAAGGCCCGCGAGGCCCGCGGCGACGCCGACGACGAGGGCCTGCCGGAGGAAGAGGCCGAGGATGGTCGCGTCGGTCGCGCCGAGCGCCTTGAGCGTGCCGATCTCGCGCGTCTTGCGCTTCACCGTCGCGTCCATCGCGTAGAGGATCGCGACCGCCGCGAGGGCGAGCGTGACCGCGATCGCGGCGAGGGTCATGAGCGCCATCGCGTCGAAGACCGCGCCCACGAAGTAAAGGGCCCAGTCGTGCCACGTGTAGACGACGAAGCCGGGGTGGTCGCGCTCGAGCGTCGCGCGCACGTCGGCCCGCTCCATGCCGGCGGGCGCCTTCACGACGACGAGCGACGCCTCGCCGGGCGCGAAGCCGCGCAGCTCGTTTGCGGCGTCGAGCGGGATGTAGTACATGAGGAGGTCGTTGAACGGCAAGCCGGACGCGTAGACGCCGTGCACGCGGAAGATCGCGTTCACGCGCCGCTGCGGGTCGTCCGCGGTCGGGCTGTTGAAGAGCCCCACGAACTCGTCGCCGACCGAAAGCTTGCGGCTCTTCGCGGTGGCTTCGCCGACGAGGATCGGGTACGTGGGCATCGTCGGCGCGAGCGGGCCGCGGAAGGGCTCGAAGACGGCGGGGAACCAGAGGGGGATCGTGCGCTGCGCGACGGGCTCGACGCCCGCCGCGTACGAGCGGCCGGGCTCGAAGTAGGCGCCCGCGACGATCTTGTCCTGGAGGCTGAGGACGTCGTGGTCGCGGTCCACGTCGATGCCGTAGAGGATGCCCGCGTCGATGTCGGCCTCCTCGCCCTCGCCGAAGTAGACGAGCCCCTCCATGTTGGTGCGCAGGGACGCGTTCCATCCGGGCTTCTTCGCGATCGCGTCCGCGAGCCCCGCCGCGTCGGCGATCGCGGGCGCGCCCGCGACGGCGTCGCGGATCGACTGGCCCTGCGCCAGCAGCATCGCGTCGCCGCTGATCGTGTCGCGCACCGCGACCTGCACCTGCTGGTCGAGGTTCGCGCGGAATCCCTCCTGCAGGCCGTAGACCGCAAGCGCGATCGCGACGACCGCGACAATCACCGCGTAGAGCCCCGCGTGATCGGCGAGGTCGCCGCGCGCGAGGCGGCCCGCGGTGGGGCGACGGCTCGCGCGGCGCGACCGGCGCGGCGCGGCGGCGACGTCGCCGCGGCGCATCGCCTCGACGGGCGAGAGGCGCGCGACGCGCAGGGCCGGCACGATCGCGGCGACGAGCGCCGCGACGAGCGGGAGCGCAAGGGCGAGGGCGACTGCGTCCTGCGTCACAAGGAATCGGATCTCGAGCTTCGACCCGAGCATGCTCTCGACCGTGACGCCGGCCTTCGCGACCTCGCCCATGACGAGGTGGGCGATCGCGAGCCCGAGGCCGCCCGCGGCGAGGCCGACGAGCGCGGCCTGGTACAGGAAGACCCGCGCGACCGCGCCGTCCGTGGCGCCGAGGGCCTTGAGCGTGCCGATCTCGCGCGTCTTGCGCACGACGATGGAGTCCATCACGAACTTCACCGCGGTCGCGGAGAGGAGGAGCGCCGCCGCGACGGTCGTGTAGAGGATCGCGGTCGCGACGGCGCCGAGGTTGCCGGTCCAGAGCGTCTTGAGGTCGGAGGCCGTGTGCACGCCGCGCCCGGGCGAGGCGTCCTCCGCCGCGGCGACGAGCGCCTCGGGCGTCGATCCCGGCGCGGCTTTCGCGATCACGTAGTTCGCGGTCGCCGCGTTCCAGGCGCGCACCTCCTGGATGCTCTCGATCGGCGCGAAGTACATGAGTTCCTCGAACTTCGGCTGTCCGATCTGGTAGACCCCGATGACCTCGAAGAAGGGCGTCGCGAAGGAGCCCTGGTCGGGGCTCGTGAGCACGTTCGTGAGGAGGACGTCGCCGATCTCGACCCCGTAGAGCTCCTGCGTCGCTTTCCCGATGATGACCGGGTACGGCTTCTGCTGGCCCGTGTAGAATTGGGGGAACGAGACGCGCGGGTCGCCATAGCCCGTGACCGTCGGCTTGTTCTGGTGCTCGCGGCCCATGGGCGCGCCCATCGCGGCCTGCGTGTAGGTGCGGTTCGCGTCGAAGTAGGCGCCCTCGACGATGCGCTCGCGAAGCGTCGTCACGAGCGGGTCGCGGGCGACGTCCACGCCCCAGAAGGCGCCGCCGTCCACGGTGTAGCGGCCGTCCTTGAACGCGTGCGGATACATCGTCCCGTCCGCCGCCGCGCGCAGGACGGCCTCGTGTCCGTTCGCGCGGATGCGCTCCGCGATCGCGCCCGCGTCGTCCATCGGCGGCGCGCCCGTCATGAGGCGCCGCGCCTCGATCGGATGGACGGTGACGGTCGCGTCGCCGTACATGAGCTTCACCGTCTTCTCGTTGACGTGCTCCTGGTAGGCGTTCAGCGCGTTCTGCGTGGTGAAGACGGCCATCGCGAGCGCGACGATGAGCGTGATCGTGAGGTACACGCCCGCGTGCTCGCGGATCTCGCCGAACGCCAGCCTCGCGCTCGCGCCCACGCTCACCCTCCGGCGACGACCTTCGCGGCGGGCGCGTCCTCGACGACGGCCCCGTCCGCGAGGCGGACGAGACGACGCCCGTGCGCCGCGACGCCGAGGTCGTGCGTCACGAAGACGAGCGTCGCCCCGCGCTCCTCGTTGAGCCGCGCGAGGATCTCCATGACCTTGCGCGAGGCGGTGGAATCAAGCGCTCCCGTCGGCTCGTCCGCGAGGATGAGCACGGGGTCGTGCACGAGCGCCCGCGCGATCGCGGCGCGCTGCTGCTCGCCGCCCGAAAGATGCACGGCGCGGTGGTCGAGGCGGTGGCCGAGGCCGACGAGGCGGAGCAGCTCGCGCGCGCGGCGGTCGAGCGCGTCGCGGTCGCCGCCCGCGAACGTGCCCGGCAGCAGGACGTTCTCGAGCGCGGTGAGGCGCGGGATCAGGTTGTAGCCCTGGAAGATGTAGCCGAGCTTGCGGCCGCGGAACCGCGCCGCCTCGCTCCGGCCCATCCGGGTCGTCGGGACGCCCCCCACGAGCACCTCGCCGCGGGTCGGCTTGTCGAGGAGGCCCATCATGTGGAGGAGCGTCGACTTGCCGGACCCGGAGGCGCCCACGACCGCCACGAGCTCCCCCGCCTCGATGACGAGGTCGATGCCGCGAAGCGCCCGGACGGTCTCCGCGTACTGGCCGTACTCCTTCACGACACCCCGGAGTTCGAGCGCCGCGGCGCGGGTCATCGGCGTCGAACCCGCCCCGGCGGTCATCAACCTATGCCACCGCGCGGGCCCGGATGGGATATTCTTAAGGCGGGCCGCCGCGCTCGCGGAGGCGTGCCCACCTCGCGGCTTCCCGGCTTCTTCAAGCTCCCGCCCGCCGAGCGCGCCGCCGTCGTGGCGCGCGAGACGGGCCTCACGAAGAGCGATCTCGCGCTCCTCGCCGAGGGCCCGGACCGCGAGCGCCTCGACCCGCTCGTCGAGAACGTCGTCGGCTTGCACCCGCTGCCGTTCGGCGTCGCGACGAACTTCACGGTGAACGGCCGCGACCGGCTCGTCCCGATGGTCGTGGAGGAGTCGAGCGTCGTCGCCGCGGCGAGCCACGCGGCGAAGATGACGCGCCCGCACGGCGGCTTCAAGGCGAAGGCCGGCGGCGCGATGGTGAGCCAGATCGCGCTCAAGAACGTCCCGAACGCGGCCGCCGCGCGCGCCCTCGTCGCGGCGCGGACGACCGAGCTTCTCGCGGTCGCGAACGCCGCCCAGCCAGGCCTCGCAAGACGCGGCGGCGGCGCGCGCTTCATCGAGGTGCGCCGCGTCACGACCGAGCGCGGCACGCTCGTCGTCGTGCACCTGCACGTCGACACCGTGGACGCGATGGGCGCGAACGCGGTGAACACGATGGCCGAGGCCCTCGCGCCCGTGCTCGAGGAGATGACGGGCGGCACGTCGCTCATGCGCATCCTCACGAACCTCGCCGACCAGCGCCTCGCGACCGCGGAGGCCGTCTTCGACAAGGACGAGCTGGGCGGGCCCGACGTCGTGGAGCGCATCCTCGACGCCGCGGCCTTCGCCGACGCGGACCCGTACCGCGCGACGACGCACAACAAGGGCATCATGAACGGCATCGATGCCGTCGTCGTCGCGACGGGCAACGACTGGCGCGCCGTCGAAGCCGGCGCGCACGCGTACGCCGCGCGCTTCGGCCGCTACCGGTCCCTCTCCACCTTCAGCGCGACGCCCGAAGGCCATCTGCGCGGGCGCCTCACGCTCCCGATGGCGCTCGGCATCGTCGGCGGCGCCACGAAGGCGCATCCGACGGCGGGCCTCGCGCTCAAGATCCTCGGGGTCGAGAGCGCGAACGAACTCGCGGAGGTCGCGGCGAGCGTCGGCCTCGCGCAGAACGTCGCCGCGATGCGGGCCCTCGTCTCCGAGGGCATCCAGAAGGGCCACATGCGCCTCCACGCGAAGAACTTCGCGCTCATGGCGGGCGTCCCCGCCGAGCGCCTCGAAGAGGTCGCGGAGCGGCTCGTCGCCGAAGGCGACGTGAAGCTCTCGCGCGCCGAGGCGATCTGGAAGGAAATGGCGGGCCGCTAGCGTCCCGTCGACGAAATCCTGTCGGATTTCGTCGCCGGGCCGAGCGCTCGCCGCAATCGGGCCGCTCCCGCGGCCCTCGTCTCCGCTTCGCTGCGACCCTGCGGCGAGCGCGGGGACGCTCGCTTCGCTCGCTTGGCGGCGCCCGAAGCGCTTTTCTGCAGCAGGGGCGCTTCGGACGCCGTGAGTCTGTATCCACAAGGCGCGTGGGCCGTCGTGACCGGCGGCACCAAAGGCATCGGCCGCGCGACCGCGGAGGCATTCGCCGCGCATGGCGCGAACGTCGCCGTCGTCTCGCGCAAGGCGCACGAGGCGGAGGCCGTCGCGCACGACCTCGCGGCCGCGCACGGCGTCACCGCGCTCGGCGTGGAAGCGGACGTCGCGGATCTCGCCTCCGTGAAGGCCGCCTTCGAGGAGATCCTCGACGTCTCGGACGGGCGCCTCGACGCGCTCGCCTGCGTCGCGGGCCACCCGGTCGTCCCCGCGTGGTGGGACACGCCCCTTGCCGCGATGGACGACGAAGCGGTGACGCGCTGGTTCGACGAGGTCGCGCGCGTGGACCTCGCGGGATCTCGTTACTGCGCCCGCGAAGCCCTCCGCGCGATGGCGCCGCGCAAAGCGGGCGCGATCGTCCTCGTCTCCTCCACGCCAGCGCTCACCGGTTACAAGGGCCTCCCGTACACGGAGGCGAAGGCCGCGCTCCTCGGCCTCGCGAAGGAGATCGCGCGCCACGCGGGCGCGGACGGCATCCGCGCCAACGTCGTCGCGCTCGGCAACGTCCGCACGGCGTGGCTCGACGAGGTGAGCGCGGAGGAAGCGGCCGCGCTCGAGCGGGAGAACGCGCTTCGCCGTTTCGGCGAGCCGCGCGAGATCGCGGAGGCGATCGTGTGGCTCGCCTCGCCCGCCGCGAGCTTCGTGACGGGGCAGACCCTGATCGTGGACGGCGGGACCGAGATGCGGTGATCGCGGGCGTCACGCGGGGATCAGGGGCTCGACGACGATCGTCTGGTTTTCTATCTGTTGGTACGCCCAGGCCGGGGTCGTCCCATTGGAGCGGGGCGTCGAGAATGGGAATCGGTACTCCATGGCCCTTACGACACTCGCGGTGAGGGCTTCGACTTGGTAAACGACGAGATGTTCGTTCGCGGGATTCTGGAAGTAGACGCGGCCGTCAGGTGTCTCAGACAATTGAGGCATGCCATGGAGCGGAATCGTCGAAGAGGCGACATTCCAGGAGCCGTTTGCTTCCCGATCTCCCAGCATGTAGCGCTGATTGGTTACACTGCCAGTGCAGAGATCGTAGATTAAACAACTTGAGCCTAAGGCGGGGGGGGCCACGAAGGCCGCCTTAGCGCTCCCGTCGGATAGAATCGCGAAGACGCAGAGGTAGGATTCGCCTGGGTTTCCTGTGTGAATAAGGCTGGATTTTCCTCCCGGAGTTCGCTCGATCACGTTTCCCTGTCGGTCGGAGTGGCATACGCGAGCCTTTCCTTCGGTATCGACCGCCACCGATCCGAATGAGGGGGGTCCAATGGATTCAGACTGAATCTCTTTTCCTCGGATCGTAACTAAGGTGAGGGCGGGTTCTGGAGCGATCGAAAAGACGAGTGCGTAAGCCGTTCCGTCAGGCGCGAGCGCAAAGGACACTGGACCTGATGCGGAAGAATGTAGGCTATTCGCAGGAATTTCGATGCGGTGCCATTGCCTTTCAGAAGGCTTGCGCACCATTGCAGAAATCCTTCTTTCGGTGACGCCGCCAGAGCCTTCGTGAACTACCGAGACCAAATAGGCGGCCCAGCCTCCTTGAAAATCCCCTTCGATCCATTCCACGCGTTCTCCGCCCGCCAACGGGAGAAGGCGCTCCGTCTGAGTGACATTCAGCCCGTTGATACGGGTATATTGGACGGCACCATTCCCACTCTCATGCGCTAGTCCGTAAGCTCCTTTGTCTTCGACGATGAGGCTCAAGGAACGGGCGGTAGCGTTGATCCAGTGTGCCGTGCTTCCAGAGCCGTCGGCTATAGTCCCTCCGCTGCCGGCATCTTGTTGCGAAATTGCGAGACAACCCGCGGCGGGAAGGAGCGCCACGATGATCAGGGTGGGAAGGCGTGCCGACACCGGCCAAGAAGAGGTACTTTGGTGTCTTAAGGGTTCACTTGAACGGGCAGGCCCTGTGCGCGTTCCAAGCATAACACCCACGCTCATCGGATGGGAACAAGTTCAATTGCTCTCGAAGATCGGGCGCATGGAACGGGTGGTGGCGTTCCCGTGTTTCGCTTCGCCAGAGTTGTCAGGATGCTCCTTCGCTGCCAGTATCTTCTTCTGGGGCGCGGGGAACATGCACGAAGGTGATCAGACGTAAGCCGAATCAACACATCTTTAACGTGTGCTATCGCTCCTTAAGCAGTCACCCAAATGATAGGTTTTATGCGTGTGCAGGATTGCGCATCGTGATTGGTGGTCCGGCCGCGATCAGTGTTCTATTGCTTATTCCGATCGCCCTTGTGCCCCCCACCGCGGGCGAGGCATCAACTCCTTGTGTCCCAGGTGTATTCGCACTCGCCTCCTGTTCATTCGTAACTCAATCCCTTGTCGGGGGGCGCTACGAATATGACACGATCATTATCCCTTCTGGTGTCGAAATCCAGCCAATCGCCGCCTTCATACTTGAAGCAAATACAATCGTAGTTGGGGGGACAATTATTGGCGGAGTGGGCGAAGATGGTAACGGGCATGATATAGTTTTGTCTGCACGAGATCTCCTCGTCGTAGAGGGTAATATTATCGCTGCACAAGGAATCTCGCGCGATATAGCCGCCTCATTGCATGAGGCTCTCCCGGGGGGTCGTGGGGGGGGATCTCTCTCCACGTGCCGCGTGGCTTCCTCTTTGTCACAGGAGTTCTGATGACGGGTGCCGGTGGAGATGGGCAGTCTTTAGAACGGCCCGTTTCGCTGATTCCTTCGGGTGCCGCGGATGTCGGGGGGCGCGGCGGCGCAGGCGGGGACCTTTCGATAGATGCAGAATCGATGATTCTCAGCGGAGATATTATCTTCGGGAGCGGGGGCAAAGGGGGGGATGTACGAGATATAATCTTTGCACCGTATTCCTCAGGGTTCGAGCCCCGAAAGGCCGTAGGGGGCGCTGGCGGAGCATCCGGGGCGTTGCGACTCGGATCGGGCCGAGACCTTTCTAACCTTACCGACATCATTCGAGGGCGCTCGTTTGATGGCGGTCGCGGGGGGGACGGGGGTGACGCTGAGTCTATCCTCGTAACTAACTCAGGTCTTTTGAGTTTTGACCCTGTAGACGTTCCCGAAATTCCTGATCTAGGGGGGCCCGGCGGGGACTGCGGTGGTACCTATTCGGACGGGAATGGGCAAGAAGGTTGTCGCGGTGGAGGTGACCACAAAACAGGTGGCGCGGGTGGTGGATCCCCGCTAGGCGTAGGGGGCCGCGGTGGCGATGCCACGGCCGTCGGCGGCACTGGGGGACCCGGCGGCCCTGGCCGAGCCGCAAGCACTACCTCCGACGCGGGTAGAGGTGGGCGAGGGGGGCCGGGAGGAACAGCTTACGCGCAAGGTGGCCCAGGAGGTCCCGGTATCGTGGGGGGCCGCGGTGGCGACGCCAGCGCTACAGGAGGCCGAGGAGGGACGGGTGGCAAGGGAGGAGATGGACTATTCATGTTCGTCACGTACGTCACCATGGAGTGCCAGAACTTCATTTGCACGCCGGCCTATCACGCTACACCTCACTGCATGCCCCCCGGGCCGGCGGGTTCGGGGGGATCGGGCGCCGAATCTGAGGCCAAGGCTGGGCCTTCAGGTCCCTTACTTCCGAATCCTGAAACGGCTTCCGCCTATCACTCGAAGGGCTCAGCAGGTGCTCGTGGCTCGGATGGAGAAACACCTTTAGAGTGCCGTGATCCGTCAGGAGGTTGTAACCCGTGCTTCTTGATGTGGGCTCCCCGTGTAGGGCTTCCTTGATTTTCTCGAACGTCGTCGCGCCGGGGAACGTCCGCACGGCCTGGCTCGACGAGGTGAGCGCGGAGGAAGCGGCCGCACTCGAGCGGGAGAACGCGCTCGGGCGGTTCGGCGAACCGCGCGAGATCGCGGAGGCGATCGTGTGGCTCGCCTCGCCCGCCGCGAGCTTCGTGACGGGGCAGACCCTCGTCGTGGACGGCGGGACCGAGATGCGTTGATCAGCGCAGGCTTTCCGCCACGTCCGAGACCTCGTGGTCGCAGTACATGCACTTGAGGCGCACGGGCGACGTGGCGCCGTTCACCCAGAACTGCGACTGGATGGGCTCGTGGTTCGTGACGCAGCTCGGGTTCGTGCAGCGTACGATGCCCGAGATCTTTTCGGGCAGGCGCACGACGTCCTTGCGCGCGACCTCGTACTCGCGGATGATGTTGATCGTCGCCTTGGGGGCGATGAGCGCGATGCGGTTGAGCTCGCCCGCGTCGATCTCGCGGTCCTCGATCTTCACGATGTCCTTGCGCGCGCCCGACTTGCCGCTCGGGACGTTGATCGCGGCCGTGACCGTGGAGGAGGCGCCGGGGCGCGGGAGGCCGAGGATCTTCAGGACCTTGATCGCCATGTTGGGCGTGATGTGGTCGATGACCGTCCCGTTGCGGATGGGCTGGACCTTGAGCTCCTTCATCGCGTCCCCTCCTCGAGGCCGAGCACGAGCGAAAGCAGGGCCATGCGGACGGGGACGCCGTTTGCGGCCTGCGTGAAGTACTTCGCGTGCGGTGTTGCGTCCACCTCGGGGTGGATCTCGCCGACGCGCGGGAGCGGGTGGAGGAGGATGAGCCCCTTCTTCGCCTTCGCGAGGAGGTCGTTCGTGATCTGGTAGGTGCCCTGCACCTTGTTGTACTCCTCCGCGTCCGGGAAGCGCTCGCGCTGGATGCGCGTGACGTAGAGGACGTCGGCGCGGTCGATCACGTCCTCGACGCGCTTGCCGAGCGTATACTTCGCGCCCAGCTCGTCGAGCTGCGCAAGGGTGTCCTTCGGCACCTGCAGGGAGTCGGGCGCGATGAACGCCATCTCGGCGCCGAAGCGCGCAAGCGCGTTCGCGAGGCTGTGCACCGTGCGGCCGTACTTGAGGTCGCCCACGAGCGCGACCAGGTTGTCCTTGATCGTGCCCTTCTCGCGGCGGATCGTGAAGAGGTCGAGGAGCGTCTGCGTCGGGTGCTGACCGGCGCCGTCGCCCGCGTTGATGACGGGGACGCGCGACACCTGCGCGGCGAGGCGCGCGGCGCCCTCCTGCGGGTGGCGGAGGACGATGACGTCGGAGTAGGCGGCCACCATGCGGATGGTGTCGGACAAGGTCTCGCCCTTCGAGACCGACGTCTGCCCGGGCTGCGCGACGCTGATGGTCGTGCCGCCGAGGCGCGCCATCGCGGACTCGAACGAGAGCCGCGTGCGCGTCGAGGGCTCGAAGAAGAGCGTCGCGAGGACCTTGCCCTGGCCGCGCGCGAGGGAGGCTTCGCCCCGGCCCGCGGGGACGTACGTCTCCGCGACGTCGAGGACCCGGTTGATCTCCTCGACCGTGAGGTCGGCGATGTGCGAGAGGTGGCGCCCGCGGAACGACGTCATGGCGCGCTCCAAACCGGCCTTCGGCTTATGAATGTTCGCGCCCGTTCCCCCGTGGCGTTTCCCCCCTGCGTCCTCGGCGCGGAAGGCGCGGCCGCCACGTTTTAGCCGAAGGCCGCGCGTGGACCCCGCGTGGATGCCCGCCGCCTCGTCGTCGGCCTCGCCCTCGCCCTCCTCCTCGCGGGCTCGCTCGGCGCCGCAGCGGTCGAGCGCGACGCCGCGCTCGCGCTCGCGGGCCGGGTCGCGCCGGGCGACCACCCCGCCGTCGTGACGATCGACGGCCGCACCGACTTCCCGGCGGCAAGCGCCCGCGCGATGCTCGCGGCGGTCCCGGGGTCGCGGGCCGCCTTCGCCTACCGCGGCGAGGTCCAGATCGCGGGCGTCGGCTACACGCTCGTCGGGCTCGAGGGCGTGGACCTCCCCCGCGGCACCGCCGCGCCGGTCTCGACCGCGGCCCGCCCGCTCTCGGACCACGACGGCGAGCTGGAGCTTCTCGCGCTGCGGCGGGTCCTTCCGCCCGTGACGACGCTCCACGAGATGGAGTTCCTCCAGGCCTGCGGCGAGCCCCGCTTCACGGCGGAGCGCGAGGTCTGCCGCGACGACGCGGCCATCGCGGCCGAGAACCTCACGGTCCTCCGCGTCTCGATCCCCAGGGACGCGCGACGGCTCGCCTTCCACGCGGACGTGCGGGAGCTCCGCCGCGACGAGCGACCCGCCGGTTGGAACGGGACGTTCGAGGACCCCGACGGCCGCGTGGCGGCGGCGTTCTCCCTCGAGGTGCCGCGCGGCGCGACCGCGCTCCCGCCGCCTTTCGCGCTCGACGGCGCGCCGACGCTCGCGCCGGGAACGTGGACCGTGCGCTTCGCGCTCGAGGCGAACGGCACGCGGTTGCCGGGCGTCGCGGGCGTCGTCGCGGTCGACGCCCCGCGGCCCGGCGCCGCCGCGCCCGACGCGCGCTCGCCGGTCTCGGTCGTCCCCGGCCGACTCTCGTTCGCGCCGCCCGCGACGCCCCCCGAGGCCGCCCGCGACGCCGACCTCGTCGCCTCGCTCGAGACCGCGCAGGCGCTCTTCGGGGCGCGCGGGCGCATCACCGAGGCTCGCGTTGTGGAAACCGCGCCCGGCGCGCCCGCGGCCCTCGCCGAGGAGGCGCTCGAGGAAGCCGCGCGGTCGCTCGCGGACGGCCCGTCGCGCGACGTCGCCCGCGAGGCGTTGTCCGTCCGCGACCTCGAAGGCCACCGCGAGACGGCCCGCGTGGAGGCCCTCGAAGCGTGGACGCGCCGCGCGACCGAAGCCGCTCCCGCCGTCCTCGCGGCCGCGCTCGCCCTCGCGCTCCTCCTCGTGCCCTTCCCGCGCAAGATTTCGCGCCGCCTGCCGCTCGCCGTCGCCGCGGGGACGGCCCTCCTGGCCCTCGCGTGGGTGCTCTTGCCGTCGTTCTCGTTCGCGCTCGCGCCGCTCGTCGCCCTCGGAGGAGGCGTCGCAATCGCGGTCGGCGCGCGCGCCACGCCGCGCGAGGCCGGCGCCGCGGGTCTCGCCGCCGCCGCGTTCGCGGTCGTCCTCGCGGGCGCCGTCGTCTCGGCCTCGGCGGCCGCCGCCTCCGGGCGCGTCTCGGAGCAAGCCTACGAGATCACGGACGCGGGCCCGTGGCGCGCGGTCCGGCTCCCCGACGACGCGGTCGTGCGGCTCGACGGCTCCCCCCGGCCCGCGGGCGTCGTCGTGCTCGGCGCGGAGTCGCGCCTCGCGCCCGACCTGCCCCCGCTCTTCGAGGCCTCCCAGACTTTCCGCTCCACGATGGAGGTCTTCGAGGTGCTGCCGACGAGCCCGCGCGCGGCCGTCGTCACGGAGCCGCTCACGCGCGCGCCCGACGGGACGCCCGGCGCGCACGGGGTCGGATCGACGCTCGTCATCCCCGGCGCGGGCGGCGACGTGGAGTTCCTCGTCGTGGGCGTCCTCGACGCCCGGGCGCCCTCCGCCGTGTTCGTGGCGCCCTCGAACCTCGACGCGCTCTTCGGCGGCGCCGCGAGCGCCGGCTTCGTTCCGGTGTCGCTCGCGGCGCCCGGCGCCGAGCCGCCGGGCCCGCCGGTCGCGGCCGTCGCCGCGGGGGCGGTCGCCGCCTTCGCGCTCGGCGCGGCGACGCGCGGCGCGCGGACCCTCGCCGCGGCCTTCGCGCCGGCGCTCGCCCTCGGCGCCGTCGCGGGGCTCGGCGCCTGGCGCGAGACGGCGACGGCGCGCGCCGCGGGCGCGGGGCTCGCGTTCGACGCGGGGGCCGCGCTCGTCGCGGGCGTCGCCCTTGCCGGGCTCGTCGCGCTGGGGCGCTTCGTCGCCCGGCGGGTCTGATCACGCCTTGCGGATCGGATCCTCGCGCTCGCGCGCGGCCTGGCCCGGCGGGTTGCGGGCGCCGACCGGCAGCCGGCGGCCCGAGTCGATGACGGCGCCGAGCGCGGTGAAGAGCGCGCCCGCGAGGATGACCACCGGGATCGCGCTCCAGAGCGCGCCCTCCGCGTCGCCGACCGCGACCATGCGGTAGGCGGTCGCGGCGCCTGCGCCGACGCCGCCGAGCCAGAGCGCGGCGTACGCGGCCACGTCGCCCCGCCGGATCGCGGCGGGCGCGAGGCCCGCGACCATCGCGCCCCAGGCGAACGAGAGCGCGGCGATCTGGAAGGAGCCGAACGCGAGAAGGTCGCGCACGGCGGGCGCCTCCCCGGCGGCGCCGAGGGGCGCGGTGTGCTCGGGCTCGAGCAGCATGGGTTGCGCGGCGAGCCAGAGCCCGTAGGCGGCGATTGCGATGCCGAGCACGATGACGACGGAAGCGGCGACGTTGCGGGTCTCCATGCGCATCGCGGCCCCACGCCCGGTGGGGTGCAAGAGGATGGCGGCTCGGCGCCCCGCGTCCCGACGCGTGACGCACCGATAGTGCACGGAACAGGATTCGAACCTGTGAACGCCTTCGCGACTAGACCCTGAATCTAGCACCTTTGGCCAGGCTTGGTTATCCGTGCGTGGGGATGCGGCTACCTCGCTCCCCCGTCATAAGAGTGTCGGGGTCCCCGTCAGAGCGCGAGCCACACGGCCGTCGCGCCCGGGAGCGTGAGCGCGCCGCCCGGGAGGGGCGCGGGGACGCCGTCCACCGCGACGGGGCCCTCCGCGAAGCGCACGCCGTTCACCGCGGTGTCCGTCGCGTCGGGCGCGCTCGCGCCGAGCCACCACGCGGTCGCGATCGCGGGGAGCGAGCGCACGGACGAGGTGAGGCCCACCGTGACCGGCGCGTCGTTACGGTTCACGATGAGGAGCTTCACGCTCCCGTCGGGCGCGCGGTACGCGTGCGCCGCCACCTTCGGGTCGCCCGACGCCGTGGCGTTCAGCACCGCGGCGCCCGCGGCGTGTCGCGCGTGGAGCCAGTACGCGTAGTACATCGGCCGGACGTCCTCGCTCGGCATGTCGATGAGCGCGAGGCCGTGGCCGGGGTTCGCGCTGAACAGGAACTGGAAGATGCCGGTGAAGCCCTGGCGCGCAAAGCGGCCCACGACGTCGCTCGCCCAGAGCGCGCCCGCGTGCGTCGTGCCGACGCCCTTCCCGGCCTTGATGCCCGAATCGGGGCCGAGCTCGGTCACCCACAATTCCGCCTCGGGCGCGTGGCGATCGCGCAGGACGCGCGTGTAGGCGCCCGCGTCGTCGACGTACGAGAGGCCGGCGGGCGGCCAGTCGGTGACGCGCTCCTGCAGAAGGTGCGCGCGCGTGAGCGTCGCGGAGGACGAGTTGCGGGTCTGCTCCGAGTCGAGCGGGTAGTAGTGCCACGTGACCGCGTCCACGGTGTCGCCGTTGCGCTCGAGGAACGGCGTCATCCAGTCCGCGCGGCCGCGGATGCCCGTGACCGCCGCGGGCGTCATGACCTCCGGACCCGCGAACCTCGCGCGGGGGTCGACCTCCGCGATCGCGGCCGCGAAGCGCTCGGAGTCGCGCGCGTGGCTCTCGGGCGTCCGGTTCCAGCTCGTCGCCTTGTAGTCGGGCTCGTTGCCGAGCTGCCACCACTCGATGCGGCGTCCGTTCGCGAGGTTCCACTCGGCCATGTCCGCGGCCATGGCGGGGGTGCCGCGCTTCAGGTTCACCTCGATGAGTGGCTTCGCGCCGACCGCGTCGCAGAGGTCGAGGAACGCTTCGAGACGGTCCGCGGAGAGCACCCATCGCGAGCCCTCGGGCGCCTTCTTCACGGTGTTCGTCGGGTCCCAATGGTAATCCTGGCCCGAATGTCCCGCGGGGAACCGGAGATAGGCGGGTTGCATCGCCGCGAGGTACGCGACCCACGTCGGATCGGGCGTCGGGTCGAAAAGCTGCGGCGACCAGTCCGCGATGCTCGTCGCGAGGAAGCGCGTCGGCAGCTGCGCGAGGACGCGCGTTCCGTCGACGTGCACGTGCACGTCCACGCCCTCGGGCGGCGTCGGAGGCTCGACGGGCCGGTCGCGGCGCGGCGACGGCCACCCCGCGAAGGGGTCGCCGAAGGCGGGCGGGCCGTTCCCGCCCGTCGTCGCGCCCGGCGGGTCCCCCGCCTGCGGACGCGCGACGCAACCGGCGAGAAGGAGCGCGGCAACGACGAGGAGCGTGGGGACAACGCGGGCCACGCTCGTCGGCGGTGGGGGCCGCGCATTGCGCCTTCTGGTACGACCGCGAAACCTTCATCCCCGACACCCGCCCTTGCGCGCGCATGAAGCCGGGGGACCTCGTCGAGTTCAAGGAAGGTCTCTTCGGCCTCAAGGCGCCCGCGAACCTCGGCATCTTCCTTGAGCGCGTGAAGCGCAAGGGATCCTTCCACGTCATCCTCTTCACGACGAAGGGCCGGCAGGAGATCCGCCCCGAGAACGTGACCGCCCGCAAGCTCAGCGCCCGCGTGCCGGAAGACCTGCCCGAGGCGGAGCTCGCCACGCGGCTCCGGCAGCTCATCGCGGAGTTCGGCAAGGGCAAGCTCGTGGAGGAGGTGCCCGTGAGCGCATCGGGCGAGCTGACGGACCGCGACATCTGGTTCGCCGTCGCGGACGAGCCCGAGCCGCTTTCGCCCGAGGCCATCGCCGCGAAGCACTTCCGCGTCCAGGAGCCCTCGCGCGGGCAGCTCAAGGCGGTGAAGAGCGCGCTCGAGTCCTGCCTGAGGCCCGGCGTCGGCTACTTCGAGCGCGTCGCGGGACGCGCGGAGCTCTGGCGCCCGATCGCCCGCGCGGAGCACAAGGCGATCACGCGAGAGATCGAAGGCCTCCGTTCGCTCAGGAAGCGCCTCATCGTCGCGGAGGAGGTCATCGACGAGACCGACAAGTGGGCGCGCCCGAAGACCGTGTACCGCGGCATTCCGCTCGCCGACCTCCAGCTCACGGACGACGACCGCGCGCGTCTCCAGTTCCTGAAGCGGGTCTACGCCTCGTTCATCCTCCACGACCGCGATACGGGCGAGGTCGGCCTCGCCGGCACGCACGTGACCACGATCGACGGCTACAGCCTCTGGAACGACGCGCGGTGGCTCGCGCTCGATTGGACCGGCGCGCAGGGGGTCTCGAACTCGAGCGTGTTCTGCGAGTTCCTCGTGGATCTCGGCCTCATGACGCAGAAGGAGGTCATCGAGCTCATCGCGGCGCGGCGCGTCCTGAACGAGATGTACTTCGACCTCGCGACGCCGCCCGAGATCGAGCGCGCCGCGGCCCGCTTCGAGGATTCGATTCCGGCCGAAACCCTCGCGCGCCGCGAGGACCTCCGCGCGCTGCCCTCGTGGACGATCGACCCCGCGGACGCGAAGGACCACGACGACGCCGTTTCGTACCGCAGGAACCCCGACGGCACGCACACGCTCTGGGTCCACATCGCGGACGTCGCGGAGTTTGTCGCCAAGGATTCCGCCCTCGACGGGCACGCGCGCAAGCGCGGAACGAGCGTGTACCTCCCGATCGGCGTCCTGCCGATGCTCCCCTCGCGCCTTTCGGACGACCTCTGCTCGCTGAACGCGAACGTCGACCGCCTCGCAATGACCGTCATCCTCGAATACGACGCCTCGGGCGCGGTCGTCTCCGAGCGCGCGGTCGAATCCGTGATCCGCGTCGCCGAGAACATCTCCTACGGGGAGGTCGACGACGCGATCGCGCGGGGCGACGAGCCCTATGCGTCGATGGAGGCGTTCGCGCGGCTCGTCGGGGCGCGCCGCCGCGGCCTCTCGCTCGAGACGAACGAGCGCAAGATCCGCCTCACGGACAGCGAGGTCCACGCGATCGAGCGGCAGGGGACGGCCGCGACGCGCATGATCGAGGTGTTCATGGTCGCCGCGAACGAGGCCGTTGCGCGCATGCTCACCGCCCGCGCCGTCCCGCTCCCCTATCGCTGCCATCCCATTCCCGATCGCGCGGGGGTCGACCGCTTCAACGCGCAGATGCGGACGATGGAGATGCCCGTCGCGATCGAGCTTCCGCCGCCGGAATCCGACGCGGGCCTCGCCGCGGGGGGCGCCCCCGCCGTCGTCGAGGACGAGGCGCCGAGCCTGCTCGAGCAGCTCAAGAAGGGCAAGCTCGAGCTCGTCGGCGGCGGGTTCCGCATGGAGCGCGAGCCCGCCCCGGAACCCGAATCCGCGATCGAGGCTCCCGACGCGCCGCCGAAGCCCGCGTGGCGCGGCCTCGCGCAGCTCGACGAGGCCGCGCGCGAGGCGTGGCTTTCGCCGTTCCGCGACGCGCTCGCGAAGGTCTCGGCCCTCGACGATCCGGAGATGCGCGAACTCGTCCACCTGAAGATGCTGGGCTCGCTCGGGCGCGCGTTCTACACGACCGCAAATCTCGGGCACTTCGGCCTCGGGTCCACGTGCTACGCTCACTTCACGTCTCCCATCCGCCGCTATCCCGACACGGTCGTGCACCGCCAGCTCAAGGCGATCCTGCGCGGGGAAGCGCCGCCGCACGGATTCGACGAGGTCGAGTCCATCTGCGAGCACGCCTCCGCGCAGGGCGCCGCGGCCGAGGCGCTCGAGCGCGGCCTCGTGAACGCCTCGATGGTGTTCGCCTCGCGCACGTCACGGTGGTCCGGCACGCTCAAGGGTCGCGTGAGCGGCATCACAAAGGGCGGCGTGTTCCTGACGCTCGAGGGAGGTCTCGAGGCGCGCCTCCCGACCTCCGACCTCGCGGGCGGGCCGTGGGCCGTCGACGACGCCGACAGCATGCTCTTCGCGGGTTCCGTGGACCGCCCCGAGATCGAGCGCGAGGTGAGCGCGAAGAACTGGCGCGACCTGTGGGACGAGGAGAAGGGCGAGATGGTGCGCGTCCGCCTCCGCCTCGGGGACGTGATCCCCGTCGTGCTGCGCGGCCGCGACTACGTCGAGGGGCGGGTCGCCGCGCGCGAGGCTTCGGCCGCGACGGAAGCGGACCCGGCCGCGAGCTGACCGAAGGCGGGCGCCGCGAAACCGGCCGCGAGGACGAGGAAGAAGCCCGAGACGAGCCTTAGCTGGATCTGGGTGTCTTCGGGCGCCGCCGCGAGCGCGGCGCGGACGAAGAGGAAGACCACGAGCGCGTTCGCGCCGACGACCGCGAGGTTCGCGGCGAGCGCGGAGCCCGTAAGACCCCTCGCGCGGACGTGCCACGCGAGGAGGCTCGTCGCCGCCGCGATCGTGCCGATGTTGACCGCGATCGCGACCTGGACCTGGAACCCGATCGCCGAGGCGCCCTGCATCGCGGCGACGGGGATCGTCGCGAGCGCGGCCGCAAGGAGGATGCCGCTCGCGGTGCGCCCGGCGGACGGGTCGACACCGTCGGGGCAGCGATGCTTGAGCATGCCGATGAGGAGGACGATGCCCGCGGCCATCTGCGAGGAGAGGACGACGTTGAGGCCGAGGACGTCGCCCGGGAGGAGGCGGAGGTTGAGCGCGGCGGCCGCAAGGGCCGCGATGAGGAGGAAACCTGCGGCAACGACGAAGGGGATCCACCCCGTCGTCTGCTGGGTGTCCAGCTCCTCCTTGCGGAGGGCCCGTCCGAGCGTGAAGGCGTGCAGACCGTAGAGCGCGAAGCCCCCGAAGAACCCGAGGGCGACGAGGATGCGGACGGCTTCGACCATCAAGCCGCAGACGACGGGGTCCTTCATAAAGGCCAGGGATCCGGCGACCCTCCCGCGCCCTGCCTTCCTCGCTTCGATGCTCGTCCGAGAGCCCTTAACTAACCCCCGGGCGAGTCTGGGGTGTGCCCGCGGGACCCGGGTCGCTTCCCTGACCCTGCCTGCCTACCTCCCTTGCCTCGAGTCCCGGGTCCCTGCGGCGTCACACTCATGTTCCTTCCCGGGATGGGACGCCGCGTCCCGTGGCCCGGTCGCCCCCGGTCCCGGTCCCGGTCCCGGTCCCGGACCCGACGCCCGGCACCCGACGCCCGGCACCCGGCACCCGGCACCCGGTCCCGGCTCCCGGTCCCGGTCCCGGTCCCGGTCCCGGACCCGACGCCCGGCACCCGACGCCCGGCACCCGGCACCCGGTCCCGGCTCCCGGTCCCGGCACCGGTCCCGACGCCCGGCTCCCGGTCCCGGTCCCGACGCCCGGGTCCCGGTCCCGGTCCCGACGCCCGGCTCCCGGTCCCGGCACCCGACGCCCGGCTCCCGGTCACCGTCGTCTTGTTCTCGCCAAGGTTTTTCCGTCGGGTCGCCGTCGCGGCGGTTTGTGCGGGTGGGTCTGGTCGCGCCGTATTTCTCGCCCCACGTGGGCGGCGTGGAATCGCACGTGGAGTCGGTCGCGACGGAGCTCGCGCGCCGGGGCCGCGCGGTGACGGTGCTGACGAGCCGTCTTGCGGGGACCGCGCCGCGGGAGCGCCGGGACGGCTTCGACGTCGTCCGCCTTCCGATGCGCGCGAACGTGTGGACGACGCCCGTCCTCGCGGGCGTGGGCGAGGCGCTCGCTTCGGGGGGCTTCGATGTCGTGCACACCCATTCGCCTCCCCCGGTCACGGCGTGGCAGGCCTCGCGGGCGACGCGCCGGCTCGGGCTTCCGCACGTGCTTACGCATCATTGCGATCTCGAGATCAACGCCTTCTACGGCCCGCTCGTCGTCGAGGTGTTCAGGCGGACCCTCGGCCGCTCGACGGTCGCGTTGGCGGACGCGGTGGTGGCGACGACGCGCACGTACGCGGCGACCTCGCGCTCGCTCTGGAGGCATCCGGACGTCGAGGTGGTCCCGAATCCCGTGGATCCGGAGCGCTTCCGGCCGGGCCTCGACGGCCGCGGCCCGCGCGAGCGGCACGGCCTCGGCGACCGTCGGGTCGCGCTCTTCGTGGGTCGCCTCACGCACCACAAGGGCGTGGACACGTTTGTGCGGGCGGCGGCGCATACCCCCGCGGACGTCGCGCACGTCGTCGTCGGGGACGGCCCCGAGCGCGCGCGTCTCGAGCGCCTCGCGCGCGATGCGCCGGGCAAGGTCGTCTTCGCGGGCCGGATCCGACACGACGATCTTCCGTCCTACTACGCGGCGGCGGACGTGGGCGTGCTCCCGTCGACGTCGCGCCTCGAGGCCTTCGGCATCGCCGCGCTCGAGGCGCAGGCGTGCGGCAAGCCGGTCGTGGTGAGCCGCATCCCGGGCGTCCACGAGGTGGTCGAGGACGGCGTCACGGGCCTTCTCGCGGAGCCGCTCGACGCGCGGGACCTCGGACGGGCGATCACGGATCTCGTCTCGGACCGCGAACGCGCGCGGGCGATCGGCGAGGCGGCGCGGGCGCGCATCCTCGCGAACTTCACGATCGGGGCCGTGGTGGACGGGCTCGAAGCTGTCTACGCGCGCGTGCTCAAGGCGCGCGGCGCCTGAGCGCGAGCGCGGCGAGCGCGAGGACCGCGAGGGCGGATGCGACGCCGGGCACGGGCAGGCGCTGGACGAGCAGGTCGAAGGCGCCGGGCGTCGGCACGACGCTCGCCGAGATCTCGCGGTTCATCCCGAACTCGGCCCCGGTCGTGTTGACGCGGATCGTGAGCTCCTGCGTCGTCTCGGAGACGAACTGGATCTCCAGGATCTCGTCGCGGCCTTCGCCGACGACGACCTGCTGGAGGTGCGTCTTCCCGCCCGGGAGCCCTTCGACCTCGACGCGCACGCCGAGGGCGAGGCCGGAATCTTCCACCGCGTCGTGGTTCGTCGCGAAGTTGCGGATGTGGATCCGCAGGACGCCCTGCTCGAGCGGGTGCAGCGGGGGAATGGGCTCGAGGGTCACGTCGTAGCCGCGCTCGGCGGTCGCGAGACCGTAGAACCGGTTGTCGTTGCCGGTGAAGATGGCGACGAGGGAGTAGGGGTTCGTGCCCTCCTCGGCCCGGACGTCGTTCGCCTGGACCGTCGCCTTGCGGACCGTGGGGGAGCCGGCCGTGGGCGGGCCGAACTCCGCGCTCGCGAACACCTCCGTGCCGCCGGCCTTGAGGAGCAGGAGCTGGCCGCGGCGGCTCGCCTCCGCGGGCGTCGAGGCGGCGTCGCGGTCGGTGGCGGTGATCTCGAGGGTGCCGAGCTCGCGCACCTCGCCGCCGTTCACGCCGCGCGCGACGAGCTCGACGGCGGTGATGTTCACGGCGTGGCTCGTGACCGGGAGCACGACGACCGCATTGCCGACGGTGCTGTTCGAGCCCTTGAGGTGGCCCTCGACGATCACGAGGCCCGAGCGCGCGCCTTCCAGGATCGCGCCCGGGTCGATCGTCGCCTCGATGCGCCCGAAGGCGTCGGTCACGCCCTGCTTGAGCACCGTCGCCTTGCGCGCCGCGCCGGCCACGATGACCGCGTCCGCGTGCGCCTCGCCGAACGCGAAGACGACGTTCAGCTTGCGCGAGGGATCGACGGGCGTCGGGTAGAGCGGGGTGAGGTTGTGGCCGCTCACCTCGGTGAATTCGGGGAGGCGCGCGGCGGGGAAGTCCATGCCCTGCAGATTCGCGAAGGCGCTCGAGACGCGGACGCCGTGCGTCGCGCTCGCGACGGTCTGGCGCACGCCGAGCACGGGGTCGGACGGGACGTGGACGACCTCGAAAACGATCGGATAGGAGCCCGAAGGGGGCAGCGGTCGCGTGGAGCGGACGCCCGGCACGACGCGCTCGCCGTCGAGGTCGAATTCGGCCTTGAAGAGGCTCGCGGAGATCTTCGTGAGCTTCGCGGGGATGACGCCGACGCCCGCGGGGCCCTCGATGCGCGCGCGGAGGAGGTACGCGCCGGTCACGGGCGCGATGGGCCGGCCGTTCCCGTCCTGGATCTCCACGAACGCCGTGAGATTCAGGCCCCAGTCGTTCGCGACGCCCGGCGCCTGGTGGGGGCGGCCGTCGTACGGGTTGTCGTAGACGCCCGTGTAGCCCGCGGGAAGCGGGGGCGCGTTCGAGGCCGCAAGCGCGTCGCCCATCGTGTCGCGCTCGTCCTTCCAGGCCTCGGGGCCGTAGTGAGACTCGAGGCTCTTGACGACGGGCACGAGCGACGCGGCGGTCGTGACGGGGGCGAGCGCGGGGAGGACGGTCGCGAGAAGGGCGATCGAGAGGGCGAGCGTCCTGAGGCGCATCCGCCCGGAAAGCGGACGGCCGATTTATAAGGCTTCGCCGCTCGGCGGACCGCTACGGGAGAAGGTCGTGGCCGGCGGCGCGGAAGCCGTCCTGCGCGGGGGCGGGCCACGCAAGCCCGTTCGGGGTCGGCAGGCACGCGGCGTCGTGGAGCGTCACGGACGTGGCGCCGACGATCCAGGCCCGGCATTGGTCCACGTCCCCGCGCTCGCGCATCGACCATCCGCCCGCCGCGCCCGCCGCGCCCGGGGCGGCAAGCGCGTAGTGGCTCTCGCGGCTGCGGTCCCGGTCGTCGCCCAGATGATGGGCCACGCGGCGGGTCGAGTTCGTGACGAGGATCTCCTGCGAGACGTCCGTCGTGAGGACGCGGAGGGAGATTTTCGCATGGCGCTCGGTCGTGTGCGAGTGCCAGTCGTACCGCGCGTCGCCGCTTTCGTCCCTGCCCCAGTCGTCGGTGGTCGTCTGGCGCGCGCGCACGTCGAGCGAGGCGGCGGGGACCCCCCACGAGACGTTGCGCCACTCGGTCGATTGGCGGTGGTGCGTCTCGACCGTCTTGTTGCGGTGGGTCCATCCGTTCGACGCCGCGCCGCTTTCCACGGAGGGCTCTGGAACGACGTCGAGGGGTTCCTCGGCGGCGGCGAGGCCAGGCGACGACGCGAGGAGCGCAAGGACGAGGACGAGCGCGCGACGGGACATCGCCCGGCAAGGGTCCGCGGCCGGGATAACGTTGGTGTAACCCCGCGGCGTGACACGTCACACGGAGCGGAGGCGCTGCTCGAGGCGCGCGCTCACGAGCGCGACCGCGACCTCGCCGCGCGTGCGCTCGACGAGGCTGCGCGCCACGTCCTGCTTGCGGCGGACCTCGACGAGCGCGCCGGGGTAGTCGAACCGCAGCAGGGTGTCGAGGACCTCCTCCATCATCGCGAGATGGCGCGCGGCGCGCTTCTCGTCCGCCGCGACGACGTCCGCGAGCGCGAGCCGCCGCAGCTCGCCCACGACGTCGCCGAGGCCGAGCACGTACGCCTGCGGCGTCACGGGGAGGTCGCGCGGGCGCGGAAGCGGGCGATCCTTCGCGATGGCGACGACCATCGCCGCCTCCGCGACCTCCTGCTGCGCGTTCTCCGTGAAACCGGCCGCGGCGAGCTCCATGTGGCCCTCGACCGCGTCCGCGAGCCGGCGACCCGAAGCGAGCGCCTCCGCAAGCGCCGCGTCGGCGTCCTCGCCGCGCTGCACCGCGCGGATCGCCGCGCCCGACAGACGGACGGTCTCGCGCGAGAGCGCGATCGCGCGCTCGCGGGCCGCGTCCTTCGCGTCGAGGTCCCGGATGAGGTCGTCCGCGATCGCGCTCAGGTTCGCGAGGCTCCCGGAGGGCACGCGGGGCGATCGCCAGGGAGGCGGTTAACTTTAACGTCGGGGGGACGTTCGCCCGCGCATGAGGGTCCTGGTCTCCGATCCCCTCGCGAAGGAAGGCGTGGACGCCCTGCGCGCGGCGGGTCACGACGTCGAGGAGAAGAAGCTCTCGCCCGAGGAGCTCGTCGCCGCGATCGGCGATTACGAGGCGCTCGTGATCCGGAGCGAGACGAAGGTGACGCGCGCCGTCCTCGAGGCCGCGCAGCGGCTCAAGGTCGTCGGCCGCGCGGGCGTCGGCGTCGACAACGTCGACCTCGCCGCCGCGAAGGAGCGCGGCGTCGCCGTCGTGAACGCGCCCCTCGCCGCGACGAACGCGGTCGCGGAGCTCACGATCGGCCGCATGCTCGACCTCGCGCGCCACCTCGCGCCCTCGGATGCCTCGATGCGCCAGGGCGAGTGGCAGAAGAAGGCCTTCATGGGCTCCGAACTCTCGGGCAAGACGCTCGGCCTCGTCGGCGTCGGCCGCATCGGGAGCCGTGTGGCCGAGATCGCGAAGGCGTTCGGCATGCGCGTCGTCTTCTACGATCCCTACGTCCCCGAGGGCCGCGGCCCCGGCGACCGCTTCACGCGCGTCGAGGACCTCGTCGCGCGCGCGGATTACGTCAGCCTGCACGTCCCGCTCACGCCCGAGACGAAGCACCTCGTGAACGCGAAGCTCCTCGCCCAGTTCAGGAAGGGCGCGCGCCTCCTCAACATGTCGCGCGGCGGCATCGTGGACGAAAACGCGCTCGCGGAGGCCGTGAAGAGCGGCCACCTCGCGGGCGCCGCGCTCGACGTCTTCGAGACCGAGCCGCTCCCGAAGGACTCGCCGCTCCTCGGGATCCGCGAGATCCGCCTCGCGCCGCACGTCGGCGCCTCGACGCGCGAGGCGCAGGACCGCGCGGGCCGCGACGTCGCGGAGCAGGTCAACAAGGTCCTCGCGGGCGAGAAGCCCGACTTCCGCGTCGCGTGATCCGATGCCGCGCGCCCTCGAGATCCTCGCGGCGCCCGCGCCGATCCCGCTCGCGAAGGGGCAGGAGATCCCCGCGCGCACGTTCTACGGCCAGTATTTGGGCCTGCGCGAGACGATGCGCCAGCCCGGCGAAACGGGCCTCCGCTTCGTGGGCCCGAAGGGCACGGTGCTCGTGCTCGTCGCGACGGCCACGCTCACGCACTCGACCGACGTGAAGGCGACCATCCTCGTCGACGACGCCGAGACGCTCCGCCGCGCGCTCACCGCGAAGCGGTACCGCGTGCACGACACCTCGCCCCTCGAAGGCCACCGCCGCTTCCTCGCGGTCGACCCGAGCGGCAACCGCGTGGAGATCCGCCAGAAGGTGGCGTGATGTTCGCTGCGGGCGACGACGTGCTCGTGCGCGCGACCGGCGAGCGCGGCACCGTCGTCCTCGCGCTCGATGCCGCGGGCACGCTCCTCGTCGCGGTCGGCGACGAGACGCTCGCCTTCGCGGCCGGCGACCTCGAGCGCCCGTGGGCCCGCCAAGCGCGCTGTTGTTAGCGAGCCAGCGGAGCGAGCGGAGACGAGGTCCGCACGCGCGGCCCGGTTGCGCCGCGCGCTCGCCGGCGACGCAATCCACGGTTTCGTCGGCGGGCCGCTAGACCAGCCTGCCGACCCAGTCGCAGTCCGAGACGCGCTCCGTGACCGTCGATCCGTCGGGGCGCTCGAACGTGACGTCGCGCGGGCCAAAGCAAACCTCGAAGCCGCCCATGGACGTTCCCTGCGGAAAGAACAGGTAGTCGGTCATGAACATGTGACCGGCGCCGGATCCGCTCGGCGGGATCAGGATCGGGTCGCTGCCGCGGATCCAGTTCGGGTTCCGCGTCAGGTCGGAGACGCAGAGCGTCGTGGGCGGCGCGGTGGCGAGGCACGGCGAGCCGTTCGTCTGCGGAAGTCCCTGGTGGCCGAAGCGGAACACGCCGGCCGGGCCCCAGTCGGTCTCCGGCGTGAGGAGGAATCCGAGCGGCCCGACGGCTTTCCCGCTGATCGGCACCCATTCGCCATGATGGTCATAGTAGTCGTCGGGGCTCGGACGGTTTCCGCCTTCGTAGGCGTCCTGGGCGAGAACCCGTCCCACGTGGCCGTCGCGCGTAAAGTCCTTCCAGGCGCCGACCCGGACCTCCGGATGGAAGAAGCCGGGGGGCATCGCAATCCCGCCGTCGTACGCGAGGCCGGGCAACGGGTAGGTCTTGCGCAGCGCGCCGACGCCTCCGGTGGGGTGCGTCATCCCGGGCAGCACGTCCATCCACGCGTGCCAGTCGTCGATGTAGTCCTGGCCGCGGCCGGGCTGCGCGGCGCGGGGGCCGTTCCCGAGCTCGTGCTCGTACGGCGAGAACACGACGTCCATCGCGCCGAGCGGCGGGGCGATCGGGAGCGGCGGGACGACGCAATTGCGCGGGCACATGTTCGCGCCCGGCGTGCTGATCGCATTCACGAAGGGCGAGGCCGCCGCCTGATACAGGGTCGTGACGGGGCCCGGCGCGAGAGCCATGTACCGATCCACGTCGAGGAGCGAACCGGGGGCGATCGTGAACGGGCGCCCGTTGGCTTCGTCGGGCTTGGCGATGCCGGCGGCGAGCGTTTCGATGACGTAGGGCTCGAGGAGCGACCCGTCGAGGAAGAGGACGTTCGCGTGGGCGCCGTGGAGCTGGTTCGCCTTGCGGTTGTATTCGATGTCGTACTCGTGCGTCATCGGTCGGCGAGGATCCGTCGAGGTCGGATGGCTTCCGGGCTCGATCCACGCCAGGACCTGCTCGGAGCGCGCATGGAATTCGTTTCCGGGGGCATTCCCCGCGCCGTTTCCATTCGCATCGTACAGACCTTCGATCTCGATCTCGCCGTCGCCGTCGTCGAGCCAATTGCCGTACCAAGCGGCAACGTCGTGCTGGCCCGGAAGGAGCCATGGGGCGTTGCCACCGGTGTCGCGGTGGTAGCTTGACGTGTAGGCGAGATGGCCGAGGATGGCGATGTTCTGGGTGACGACGTGCGAGGGGTCGGGGTTCGACGGGTCGTATCGGACCGCGGAGGGGTGGCTCGAGTCCCCGTAGGAG
>DATLGO010000008.1 GCA_035540375.1 Candidatus Thermoplasmatota archaeon | reverse complement strand
TTCGGAGCGCGCTCCCTTGGGAATAGGCTCGCGTCGGCACGTCCGGCTTGCCGGTTCGAGCGGGGTTTGCGTCGGAGTTTCCGCTGGCCCGCGCGGCTGCGGTGGGGCCCTCCGCCCACCGCCGCGCGCTCGGCGAGCCTTCGCTCAGGTGCGATCGGAAGGTAGACCTCCCGAGAAGATTGGGGAAGATTGAGCGGGGGCGGTCGAGGAGGGGGAAGGATTCGGCCTTCCCGCAGACGGCGCCTGCAGGCGCCTCAAGGCGCCGACGCAGGCTCGTCGAGCGCCCCGCCTCGCGCGCCACCCCCTTCCATGGGCTCGACCGGATTCGAACCGGTGACCGCCTGTGTGTGAGACAGGCGTCATAACCGCTAGACCACGAGCCCGACGGGCGGGGAAAGAATGGGCCCGATTTGAAGGTTTCCGTCAGTCCTCGTCCTCGTCGCCGCCCGTGAGGTCGGCCGCGCGCCACGCCGCGACGACGTCCGCGATGCGCTTCTGGAGCTCGCGCTTGCGCGACTTCAGCTCCTTGCGCACCTTGGGCAGGTCCGGGTGCTCCTGGACGTAGATCTCGGAGTCCGCGAGGAACGAGTTGATCATGCTGAGCGGGTCTTCCCACTCGGAGACGCGTTCGATGTTGCCGATGTTGGTCTTGAGCGCGTCGTCGGCCATCTTGATGAAGTCTCGTCCGTAGCCGACGAGGGCCTCCGCCATCTCCGCGGGCGGGAGGTCCTCGGGGAGCTCGCTGCCCTCCTGCGAGGTCAGGAACTCCATGCTCTTCTTCTCGAGCTTGCCCTTGAGGTCGCGCAGCTGACCGCGCAGGGCCGCGAGCTCCGCGCTCTCCTGCGAGAGGTCCTCGGTGTCCGCGAGGAACGTGTCGAGCGCCTCGACCTGGTTGTCGATGAAGTAAAGCTGGTCCTCGCGCAGGATCTTGCGGTCCATCTCTTCCTCGGCGTTCTTCACGAACGCCTGGCCATCCGCGAGCGCGCGGGGAACGTCCAACACGTCACCTTCGATCGGTAGGACGGGTGGCGGCCTAAATACCTTTTCGCTTGGGAAACGGGCCGGTCCGCGCGGCGTCAACGCCGGGGGTGGACGCGCCTTGCCGACGCCGCCGCGACGACGGCCGCGAGGGCGAGGGCAGCGGGCCCTTCGAGCCCGGGCGTGCGACGCTCCTTGAACGCCTTCACCTCGACCGCGACCGCGAGGTCGTGGCGTCCGTCCGTGTCGGTAAACGCCACGCGGATCGTGTGCGTGCCCGCCGCGTCGGGGCGCGTGAGCACCCCGATGCGCTCGCCGGCGGAAACGTCGACGGAGGCGAGCGCGGTGCGGTTCGGCCGGAGGATTTCGAGCGTCGCGGCCGGCTCGATCCGCGCGCGCGTCGCCGCGTCGTACACGAGCACCGTGACGTTGAAGGGGCGGTCCTTGCCGGGCGCGGTGTTCATCCACACCTCGACGCGCCAGCCGCCGCGCTCCTCGACGGCGTACGGCGTGTTCGCCGGGTAGGTCGTTTCGCCCGCGCGGGACGGCAGCGCGACGGCGAGGAGCGTCGCGACGAGGAGGAAGGCGACCGCGCGGTGCACGCGGCGTGGATGTCGCGCTTCGGCCATGAAGGCGACGGGGCTCCGACGCGCTCGCGACGTCAGGCGCGCGCGGGGACGCGCTCCGTCTCCCCGGCCTCGCCGCCCGCGCGGGCCCGCGCGACGAGCACGGAGCAGGGCGCCTTCACCGCGATGCCCTCGGCGACGGAGCCGAGGAGCGCGCGCTCGACGATGCCCGGCCCGTGCGTCCCGACGACGACGAGGTCGACGCCGCGGTCCTCCGCCTCCTTCGCGACGGCCTTCGCGGCGGGACCCGACGCGAGGATCTCCTCCGCGCGCCCGCCCAGGTGCTCGTCGTTGAACTTGGTGAGCGCGGCCCGCAGCGCGCGTTCGAGGCGCGCCCGGTCCATGACGTCCGTCGTGTCGGAGACGGCGAGCACGTCGGGCGCCTGGATGATGCTCGCCCACACCGCGGGGTCGAGCGCGTGCGTGACCGCGATGGAGGCGCCGGTCGCGTCCGCGAGCTCGGCCGCGCGGCGCGCGGCGGCGGCGGAAGCGGGCGAGAAGTCCGTCGCCACGAGGATGCGCTCGAAGGGTTCCGCGCGGGACGCCGCGGCCTCGTCGGCGCGCACGATGAGCACGTCCGCGTGCACGGAGCGCAGGATGGCCTTCGCGCTCGACCCGAGGATGAAGCGCGCGACCGGCGATTTGGTGCCGGCCCCGAGCGCGACGAGGTCGGCCTCGATCGCGTCGCTTTCGCGGGTGACGGCGCGCGCGACCGATCCGCTCAGGACGCGCGTCGTCGCGCCTTCGAGGCCCGCGTCCCGGGCGAACCCGTCGAGGCGCGCGAAGGCCTCGTTCTCCATCCGCCGCATCGACTGCACGATCACGGCCTCGTCGGGGATCGGCATGTAGGGTCCGTAGACGAGGTCCGGCAGCACGTGGACGATCCGGACGAGGGTCGGATCCTCGACGAGGCTCCGGGAGGCCCGGGCGGCGGCTTCGCAGTTCGGCGAGAAATCGGTCGCGACGAGACATCGGCGGTAGGACATGGGATCACCCGGCGCTCGGCGCCTGTCCGGTCGTCCATCGAGCGGTCCTTGGGTCTTCCGGCTCGGGTTCCGATGGGTGTCACAAAACTTAAGCCCGTGCCACGGCGTAGCACGGATTGGGTGTTGCCCAAATGCTGGGGAGACTTCGATGCGAAGCCTGTGGCGCGGGACTGGTGCCCGCGCTCACCGGCCTCAAGTGCCCGAGGATGACCGCCTGCGGCCGACCCGGCCTCGAGGAGACGGCCTGGGTCCTGCGGTACCCGATCATGGCCATGGCGGCGGGCGTCGCCGAGGCCTGATCACCGCAACGGCCCGTCGGCGCCGCGAGGGGGTTCGGTCGGCTCGTAGATGCGCAGGAGCCCGTGCGGCCTGGAGCGCACGAGCCCCGCGGCCTCGAGCCGCTCGAGCCTGAGGCGGACCGTGGGTCGCGGCGCGCCCAGGCGACGGGCGAGCGACGCCTGCGAAAGCCCGGGCGCGCGGCGGACGGCCTCGAGCACCTGCCGGAGGGCCGGGGCGACGACGCCGTCCTTCGGACGCCCGCCGGGCGGATACAGGTAGATGCGCTTCGACGCGTCCTGCGCCATCACGAGCGCGCGGGCGCCCTGCAGGATGCGCGCATGGTACACGATGGTCTTGATGTTCACGCCGAGCACGCGCGCCGCGTCCGCGATCCCGATGCCGGGTCGCTCCGCGACGAGCGCGAGGAGCCGGCGGCGGGACGGCGTATCCACGATGTCCGCGGGCCCGAAACGGTGGTAGAGCGCGAGCGCCACCGCAGCCATCCCGGCGCCCTCCGCGGGGAGGGCGGCCTGGGCGGCCGCTGCGAGGACGGCGCTCACGCTGATCCTGACGATCCCTTGCCTCAACATATGCCTCTTGCCTCCGAGGGCGGGAACGGTCGGTGAGGCGCGCCTGATATCAAGCTTCTCACACCCTTCTAGCGGAATGTCACCCCGGTGACGGTTGTACAAGATTACCGCCTGTGACATCCATCAACGGTCCGGACGGGGCCGGGCGCCCCGGCTCCGGTCCTTGTACCAAAATGGCCTTCCCGTGTCCCCGGGGTGTCTTCCCCTGTCTCCTGCGGCAGGGGTGCGTGACACCCTCGCCACGGGACGTGGAGGGATCCAGCCTTGGTTGCCAGTGGTCAAAGCCTCGAGCGTAAATACACGACGATCAGCATTCCGACGCAGCTCTACAAAAACGTCGAGCAGCGCATCGAGAACACGGGCTTCAGGAGCGTCACCGAGTTCATCGTCTTCGTGACCCGCGAGACGCTCGCGGGGGACGAAGGCACGGTGGTCGAGCGCCTGCGCGCCCTGGGCTACATCGAATGAGCCGCCTTCCCGCACCCCCGCACGGCGGCCGGCTCGTGGAACGGGTCGTGGACGCGGCCCGCCTCGAAGCGGCCGCCGCGCGAGGCGACCTGCCGATCCTCGCCGTCCCCGACCGCCTGCTCCCCGACCTCGAGGGGTTCGCGACCGGCGCGCTCTCCCCGCTCAGGGGCTTCCTGGGCGAGCGCGACCTCGCGGCGGTGCTTTCGGAAGGACGCCTTGCCTCCGGTCGGCCGTGGACCGTCCCGATCGTCCTCGACCTGCCGCGCGAGACCGCCCCCGAACCGGGGTCGACGGCGCTCCTTGCGGACGCGCGCGGCGCGCCCGTCGCCGTCCTCGACGTCGAGGCGCGATGGACCTTCGATCGCGCCGCGTTCGCGCGCGGCCTCTACGGCACCGAGGACCCCCGACATCCGGGCGTCGCGGCGCTTGCGGCCTTCGGGGACGTCCTCGTCTCGGGACCCGTCCTCGCCGCCCGCCGATCGCCGTTCGCGGGGCCGCGCGAGGTGCGCGCCGCGCTTGCAAGCCGCGGTTGGCGCGCGGCCGCGGGCTACCAGACCCGCAACCCGCCGCACCGCGGTCACGAGTTCGTGCACAAGGTCGCGCTCTCGCTCGTGGACGGCCTCGTCGTGATGCCCGCGCTCGGTCCGAAGAAGGCCGACGACTTCCCGGACGACATGCTCCTCGCCTCGTGGGCGGCCGCGCTCGCGGCCGCGTACCCCGCGGAGCGCGTCCTCTTCGCGCCGGTGCCCTACGCGATGCGCTACGCGGGCCCGCGCGAGGCGGTCCACCACGCGATCCTCCGGCAGAACTTCGGCTGCACGCATTTCATCGTGGGCCGCGACCACGCGGGCGTCGGCGGATTCTACGCGCCGGGCGCGGCGATCGCGGCCTTCGAGGATTACCCCGACCTCGCGATCGAGCCGCTCGCGATCGCGGGCGACCACGGGTGGTGCCCGGCGTGCGGAGGCGTCGAAAGCGAGCGCACGTGCCCGCACGGCGAAGCCGCGCGCATTCCCTTCTCGGGGACCCGCGTGCGCGCCGCTCTGCGCGAAGGACGCGAGATTCCGCCCGAGATCATGCGGCCCGAGGTGGCGCGCGTCCTGAGCGCGCCCGCGCCGAAGCTCGTCGCCCCGCCGGGTGCCTGAGATGCGCGTCGCCGTGATCGGCCTCGACGGGATGCCGCCGCGCCTTCTCGAGGAGCTCGCGCCCGCGATGCCGAACCTGACGCGCCTCGCGCGCGGCGGACTCGCGCTCCCGATGCGCTCCACGGATCCGCCGATCACGGTCCCCGCGTGGAGCGTGATGATGAGCGGCCGCAATCCGGGGGCGCTCGGTTTCACGGGCTTCCGCAACCTGCGGCGAGGCACGTACGACGACCAGTACGTCGCGAACGCGACGCACGTGGCCGAGCCGCGTCTGTGGGATCTCTTCGGGGAGGCCAACCGAAAGGTCGTCGTCCACGGCGTGCCCCAGACGTGGCCCGCGCGGAAGGTCAACGGCGTGATGACGACGTGCCTTCTCACGCCGGACTGCGCGCCCTTCGCGTATCCGCCCTCGGTCGAGGACGAGGTGCGCGAGGTCGTGGGGGGCGATTATCCGTTCGACGTGTCGGGGTTCCGCTCGCGCGACCGCGCGGAGCTCCTCGACGCGCTCCACGTGATGCTCGACCGCCACTTCGACGTCGCGGAGCGGCTCGCGACGACGCGCGAATGGGACCTCTTCGCGATGGTCGAGATCGGCACGGACCGCGTCCACCACGGGTTCTGGCGCCACCACGACCCCGCCCACCGGCTCCACGAGCCCGACTCGCCCTTCCGCACCGCGATCGCGGACTATTACGCGCACGTCGATCGCCGGCTCGGCGACTTCCTCGCGAAGCTCGACAACGACACCGCCGTCCTCGTCGTCTCGGACCACGGCGCCCGCGCGATGGACGGCGCGATCAACCTCAACGACTGGCTCGTCTCCGAGGGGCTTCTCGCGCTGAAGCGCGCGCCTTCGGGCGTCGAGCGCTTCTCGCCGGCGAGCGTCGACTGGTCGCGCACGAAGGCCTGGGCGCTCGGCGGCTATTACGCGCGCGTCTTCGTCAACCTGAAGGGGCGCGAGCCCGAGGGCTGCGTGAGGCCGGGCGAATACGAGGCATTCCGTGACGACCTCGCGTCGCGCCTCGCCGCGCTCGCGCCGGGGACCCGCGTCCTCAAGCCCGAGGACGTGTACCGCGGCCCCGCGACGAAGGAGGCCCCCGACCTGCTCGTCTACCTCGGCAACCTTCGCTACCGCGCGCACGAGTCCGTGGGACACGCGTCGCTCGTGAGCGAGACGGCCGAGGTGGGGACGGACGACGCGAACCACGACGCGTGGGGCGTCTGCATCCTCCACGCGGGACGCGCGGGACCGCGCCTCGTCGCGCCGCCCGCCGCGGACATCCTCGACGTCGCCCCGACTGTGCTCGACCTCGCGGGTCTTCCCAAGCCCGCCTCGCTCGAGGGGGTGTCCCTCGTCTGACGGCCGCGGTCGTGTGGCTCACGGGCATCGAGGCCGCGGGGAAGACCACGATCGGCGGCCTCGTCGCCGACAAGCTCCGGGCGATGGGCGCCGAGGTCGAGGTCCTCGACGGGGACGAGATCCGCCGCGCGCTCTCGCCGCGCCTCGGCTACACCGAGGAGGACCGGGACGAGCACACGCGCCGCGTCGCGTGGGTCGCCGCGCTCCTTGCGCGGCACGGCGTCTTCGCCGTCGTGGGCGCCGTCTCCCCGCGGCGCGCGCACCGCGGACGCGCGCGGGCCCTCGCGCCGGCCTTCGCCGAGGTCTGGGTGAAGGCGACCGTCGAGACGGCCGCGAAGCGCGACCCGAAAGGGCTCTACGCGAAAGCCGCGCGCGGCGAGGTCAAGGACCTCGCGTCGCTCCATACCGGCTACGAGGAGCCCGAGGCGCCGGACGTCGTGTGCGACACGGACGTCGAGGACGCGGAAGCGTGCGCGGCCCGCGTCGTCGACCACGTGGTCGGCCGCGGCTGGGTCAAGGTCGCCGTTCCTTGAGCGCGTCGAGCGCCGCGGCGTCGACGGAGACGTTGCCCGCGCGGCCCGTGCCGAGCGCGATGTCGGGCTTCGAGGTTCCGTGGAAGTCGCTTCCGCCCGTCGCGACGAGGTCCAGCTCCTTCGCCCAGCCGGCGAGGGTCGCGCGGAGGGCCGCGTCGTGCTTCGGGTACTCGATTTCGAGGCCCTCGAGGCCCAGCCTCGCGAGGCCGCGCACCGCGCGCTCGCGCCACGCCTCGGGGATCGTGAACGGGTGCGCGAGGACGGCGACGCCGCCCGCGCCGCGCACGAGCCGGATCGCCTCGTCGGGTCGCAGCTCAGGCTTGCGCACGTGGCCCGGGCGCCCGACGGCGAGGTACCGGTCGAAGGCCTCGGCGACCGTCGCGACGTGACCGCGCGCGACGAGGGCGCGCGCGACGTGGGGACGACCGAGGCTCTCGGCGCCGCCCGCCTCGCGCATGACGTCCTCGACCGTGAGCTCGACGCCTTCCGCGGCGAGGCGCGCGACGATGCGGGGCACGCGCGCCTCGCGGCCGCGTCGCAGCGCCTCCAGGGCTCGGGCGAGGCGCGGCTCGTCGGGGTCGACGAAGTAGGCGAGCAGGTGCATCTCGCCGGGGCCCGCGTCGAGGCTCAGCTCCAGGCCCGGCACAAGCTCGACGCCCGCCGCGCCCGCGGCGTCGGCGGCTTCCGCGAGCCCCGCCGCCGTGTCGTGGTCCGTGAGCGCGAAGGCCGCAAGGCCCGCGTCGGCCGCGGCGCGCGCGAGGGCGGCGGGCGCGAGCGTCCCGTCGCTCGCGGTGCTGTGCGTGTGGAGGTCGACGCGGCGTCGCACGGGCCGCGCGAGGGGCCTCGGGGGCTAAAGGGCCTCGTTTCCGTCCGATTACTGCCGTGTATGGCCATCGCCATAACCTATTAATGGCCGGGGCCGCCATCCCGGAGCATCCGATAGGGATCCCATGGCGACCCGTTTCCTTTTCACCTCCGAGAGCGTCACCGAAGGCCACCCCGACAAGATCGCGGACCAGGTCTCGGACGGAGTGCTCGACGCGATCCTCGCGGACGACCCCGAAGGGCGCGTCGCGTGCGAGACGCTCACCGCGACCGGCCTCGTGCTTGTCGCGGGCGAGATCACGACGAAGACGTACGTCGACATTCCGCAGCTCGCGCGCTCGATCGTGCGCGACATCGGCTACACGAAGGGCGCCTACGGCCTCGACGCCGAGACGTGCAGCGTGATCACGACGATCAACAAGCAGTCTCCCGACATCGCGATGGGCGTCTCGCGCGAGGGCGACATCGGCGCCGGGGACCAGGGCCTCATGTTCGGCTACGCCTCCGACGAGACGCCCGAGCTCATGCCGCTCCCGATCCAGCTCGCGCACCGCCTCGCGCGCAAGCTCGCGGAGGTCCGGAAATCGGGCCGCATCCAGCACCTGCGCCCCGACGGCAAGACGCAGGTCACGGTCGAATGGAAGGACGGCAAGCCCGTCCACGCGCGCGCGATCGTGGTCGCGCAGCAGCACGACGAGGAGGTCTCGACGGAGAACCTCCGCCGGGAGATCCGCGCGAAGGTCGTCGAGCCGGTCATCGCGGAGTACGTCGCCTCGGGCCACCTGCCCGAGGGCTTCCTCGACGCGAACACGGAATACTACATCAACCACACCGGGCGCTTCGTCATCGGCGGACCGCACGGCGACACCGGCCTCACGGGCCGCAAGATCATCGTCGACACGTACGGCGGCGCGGCCCCGCACGGCGGCGGCGCGTTCTCGGGCAAGGACCCGACGAAGGTCGACCGCTCGGCCGCCTACGGCGCGCGATGGGCCGCGAAGAACGTTGTGGCGGCCGGCCTCGCGAAGCGATGCCAGATCCAGCTCGCGTACTCGATCGGACACCATGAGCCCGTGAGCGTGAACGTCGAGACGTTCGGCACCGGCAAGGCGACGGACGAGGAGCTCGAGAAGATCGTGCGGAAGACCTTCGACTTCAGCCCCGGCGGCCTCATCCGCGCGCTCGGGCTCCGCCGCCCGCTCTACCGCCAGGTCGCGGCGTACGGCCACTTCGGCCGCACGGACCTCGACCTTCCGTGGGAGCGCCTCGACAAGGTCGAGGATCTCACGCGGTTCGGGGGCGCGCGTTGAGCGTCCGCCCGTTCAGCGAGCGCGTCCGGTCGGACCGCTTCCCGATCACCTACGAGGTCATCTCGCCGCGCGGCGCCGACGTCGCGAAGCACATCGACGATGTCCGCAACCTCCCCTGCATCGGCGACCTCGCCGCGCTCAACGTCACGAACAATCCCAGCGCCCGCGTGCGCGTGGACCCCGCGGCGTTCGGGCATCTCCTCCTCGACCTCGGCGTGGACGTCATCCCGCACGTGACGTGCCGCGACGACACGCTTCCCGGCATCCAGCGCTGGCTCTTCGGCGCGCACGCCCTCGGCCTCCGCAACGTCGCCGTCATGACGGGCGACCACCCGAAAGAGGGCGACTACCCGGAGGAGAAGCGCGTCGACTCGCTGAACGCGATCGAGCTCATCCACGGCCTCAAGCACTATCTCGCGAAGGGCTACCTCATCCCCGACGTGACCATGGCCGCCGGCCGGTATTCGAACCGCCTGAACGCGCCCAAGCCTCCGAAGTCCGTGCCGCCCGTCGACTTCTTCGTCGGCGCGCCGCTCATCCCGTGGCGCAACCAGGAGGTCCACTACGCTCGCGCGAAGATCGACGCGGGCGTCCAGTTCTTCCAGACGCAGATCACGTGGGACGCGGACCCGGTCCTGAAGTTCCTCGAGGAAGGCGCGGACATGCTCGCGGACGTCCCCGTGCTCGTCGGCGTCGCGCCGCTCAAGACGCTCCGCACGATGGAATTCATGCATACACAGATCCCGCACGTGAAGGTTCCCGCCGCCGTCCAGGCGCGCCTCAAGGACGCGAAGGACCCCGGCTGGGAGTCCGTCGAAGTCGTCGCCGAGACGGTGGCCTCGCTCAAGGACGGGCTCAAGGCGCGCGGCATCCGCACGAAGGTCGGGCTGCACGTGCTCCCGATCAACGACAACGCGCTCGGCGCGGAGATCGTGCGGAGGGCCCGGGAGGCCTGACGTGGACCTCCGCGAAGCGCTCGCGCGCAGGGTGCTCGTCCTCGACGGCGCCATGGGCACGATGATCCAGGCCGCGGACCTTTCCGCGGCGGACTTCGGCGGCGCGCACCTCGAAGGATGCAACGAGAACCTCGTGCTCACGCGGCCCGACGTGATCCGCGCGATCCACGAGGCCTACCTCGCCGCGGGCGCGGACGTCGTCGAGACGAACACCTTCGGCGCGACGCCGCTCGTGCTCGGCGAGTACGGGCTCGAGGCGAAGGCGCGCGAGATCAACCGCGAAGCCGCGCGCATCGCCCGCGAGGCCGCCGCGCGGTACGCGACGCCCGCCGAGCCGCGCTTCGTCGCCGGATCCATCGGCCCCACGACGAAGTCGCTCTCGGTCACGGGCGGAACCACCTTCGACACCCTGCGCGAGGGATACCGCGAGCAGGCGCTCGGCCTCCTCGAAGGGGGCGTCGACGCGCTCCTCGTCGAAACCTCGCAGGACACGCTCAACGTCAAGGCCGCCGCCCTCGGCATCCGCGACGCGGAGCGCGCGCTCGGCCTCCGCGTCCCGCTCATGCTGAGCGCGACCATCGAGCCCACGGGCACGATGCTCGCGGGACAGGGCGTCGACGCCTTCCTCGCGGCGGTCGAGCACTTCGACCCCGCGAGCGTCGGCCTCAACTGCGCGACCGGGCCCGAGTTCATGACGGATCACCTGCGCACGCTCGCCGAGCAGGCGCGCACCGCCGTCACCGTCTATCCGAACGCCGGCCTCCCCGACGAGCGCGGCCAGTACGACGAGACGCCCGCATCGCTCGCGCGGAAGCTCGCGCGCTTCCTTGACGAGGGGTGGCTGAACGTCGTCGGCGGATGCTGCGGGACGACGCCCGCCCACATCGCCGAGATCGCGCGTCTCGCGAAGGGCCGCGCGCCACGCGCGCCCGCGACGCGGCGGCGCCGCATCGTGAGCGGCATCGAGGCCTTCGAGGTGGACCCGAACAACCGTCCCGTCCTCGTCGGCGAGCGCACGAACGTCATCGGATCCCGACGCTTCAAGGACCTCGTCGCGGCGGGCGCCTGGGAGGAGGCAAGCGAGATCGGCCGCGCCCAGGTGAAAGGCGGAGCCCAGGTGCTCGACGTCTGCCTCGCGGACCCCGACCGCGACGAGGCCCGGGACGTCGCCACGTTCCTCCCGCTGCTCGTCCGCAAGGTCAAGGCGCCGCTCATGATCGATTCCACGGACCCCGCGGTCGTCGAGCTCGCGCTCAAGCAAGCCCAGGGCAAGTCGATCGTGAACTCGATCAACCTCGAGGACGGCGAGGAGCGCTTCGACGCGATCGTTCCGATCCTCAAGGCTTACGGCGCGGCCGTCGTCGTGGGTTGCATCGACGAGGACAAGGCGCAGGGCATGGCCGTCACGGCCGCGCGCAAGCTCGAGGTCGCGGAGCGCTCCTATCGGCTCCTCGTCGAGAAGCACGGATATCCGCCCGAGGACATCATCTTCGATCCCCTCGTCTTCCCCGTCGGCACGGGCGAGGCGTCGTACCGCACGAGCGCGCGCGAGACCGTCGAGGGCGTGCGGCTCGTCTCCGAGCGTTTCCCCGCGTGCTCCACGATCCTCGGCATCTCGAACGTGAGCTTCGGCCTCCCGCCCGCGGGCCGCGAGGTGCTGAACTCGGTCTTCCTCTACCACTGCGTGCAGGCGGGCCTCACGTACGCGATCGTGAACACGGAGAAGCTCGAGCGCTACGCCTCCATCCCCGAGGAGGAGCGCGCGCTCGCCGAGGCGCTCATCTTCGAGGGCGGCACCGACGAGAACGTGGCGCGTTTCACGGCCCACTTCCGCGGCCGCGTCGCGAAAGTCAAGGTTTCCGCGAAGGCGGACCTGCCGCTCGAGAAGCGACTTGCGGCCTACATCGTCGAAGGCACGCGCGAAGGGCTCGCCGCGGACCTCGACCTCGCGCTCGAGGGCGCGAAAGCGCTCGACATCATCAACGGCCCGCTCATGGAGGGCATGGCCGAGGTGGGCCGGCTCTTCAACGACAACCGCCTCATCGTCGCCGAGGTGCTCCAGTCCGCCGAGGCGATGAAGGCCGCGGTGAGTCACCTCGAGCCGCATCTCGAGCGCGCGGACGGCGCCCGCAAGGGGAAGATCCTCCTTGCGACCGTGAAGGGCGACGTCCACGACATCGGCAAGAACCTCGTGGAGATCATCCTCGCGAACAACGGCTACGAAATCGTGAATCTCGGCATCAAGGTCCCGCCGGAGGACCTCATCCGGGCGGCGCGCGAGCACGATCCGGACGCGATCGGTCTTTCGGGTCTTCTCGTCAAGAGCGCGCAGCAGATGGTGGCGACCGCGGCCGACCTCAAGGCCGCGGGCGTCGCCGTGCCGCTCCTTGTCGGCGGCGCCGCGCTCACGAACCGCTTCACCGGCACGCGCATCGCGCCCGCCTACGGGCAGCCGGTGTTCTACGCGAAGGACGCGATGACGGGCCTCGACCTCGCGAACCGCCTCATGGGCGGCGACCGGGCCGGCCTCGCCGAGCGCGTCGCGCGCGAGCAGGAGGCGATGCGCGCGGACGACGCGAAGCGCGCGGCGCCGGTCGCCGCGGCCTCCGCGCGGCGCGGCGCGGCGCTTTCGCACGAGAAACCCGGACCGCGGCCGCCCGACTGGTCGCGGCACGTGCTGAGCGACGTCGATCCCGCGACGGTGTGGCCGTACGTGAATCCGGCTATGCTCTACGCGAAGCACCTGGGGCTCAAGGGCGACGTCGCGAAGCTGCGCGCGGCGGGCGACGCGAAGGCCGAGAAGCTGTACGCCGCCGTGGAGGCGCTCAAGGCGCGCATCCTCGCCGAGCGGTGGATGACCGTGAACGGCGTCTACCGCTTCCTGCCCGCGCACTCGGACGGCGACACGCTCTTTCTCTACGACCCGGACGCGCCGGGGGAGAAGGTGCTCGAGTCGTTCACCTTCAAGCGGCAGCCCGCGGCGCCCTTCCGCGCCCTTTCCGATTTCGTGCGACCCGTGGGGAGCGGCGAGCCCGACTCCGTCGCGCTCTTCTGCGTCACGGCGGGCCCCGGCGTCCGCGAGCGCGCGGAGGCGCTCAAGGCCGCGGGGGACTACCTCGCGATGCACGCGTTCCAGGCCCTCGCGCTCGAGACGGCCGAAGCCTTCGCGGAGCGCCTCCACCAGCGGCTACGCAACCTCTGGGGCATCCCGGACCCGCCGGGCCTCGGGCCGAAGGATCTCTTCGCGAAGCGCTACCGCGGCTGCCGGTACTCGTTCGGATACCCGGCGTGCCCGGACCTCGCGGACCAGGAGAAGCTCTTCCGCGTCCTGCGCCCCGAGGACATCGGCGTGCGCCTCACGGAAGGCTTCATGATGGATCCGGAGGCGAGCGTCTCCGCCCTCGTCCTTCATCATCCGGAAGCGGATTACTTCAACGTGGAAGGTGCGCCATGACCCAGGTCCTCATCGTCGGAAGCGTCGGCATCGACACCATCGAGACGCCCTTCGGCCGCGCCGAGAACGTGCTCGGCGGGAGCCTCGTGTACGCGGCCGCATCCGCGAGCCTCCTCGCGCCCGTGCGCGTCGTGGGCGTCGCGGGGGACGACCTCGCGCCCTCCGAGACGGAGTTCCTCGCGAAGCGCGGCGTCGACCTTGCGGGCCTCGAGATCGTTCCGGGCGGCAGGACGTTCCGCTGGTCCGGTCGCTACCACTACGATCTCAACAGCCGCGACACGCTCGCGACGCACCTCAACGTCCTCGCGGACTTCGACCCGAAGGTCCCGCTTCCCTTCCGGACGACGCCGTTCGTCTTCCTCGCGAACGTGGACCCCGCGCTCCAGGCTTCGGTGCTCCGGCAGGTCGAGCGGCCTCGCTTCACCGTGCTCGACACGATGAACTTCTGGATCGAAGGTCGCCGCGCGGACCTCGAGCGTGTCCTCACGCACGTCGACGCCTTCATCGTCAACGACGCCGAGGCGCGCCAGCTCACGGGCCAGGCGAACCTCGTGAAGGCCGCGCGCGCGGTCCAGAAGCTCGGCCCCGAGACCGTGGTCATCAAGAAGGGCGAGCACGGCGCGCTCCTCTTCCACCGCGACCAGGTGTTCTCGGCCCCGGCCTATCCGCTCGAGGAGGTCTACGACCCCACAGGCGCGGGGGACGCCTTCGCGGGCGGCTTCATCGGCCACCTCGCGCGCGTCAACCGCGCGGAGCCCGAGGACCTGCGCCGCGCGGTCATCGTCGGGAGCGCCCTCGCGTCGTTCGCCGTCGAGGAGTTCGGCGTCGGCCGTCTGGCCCGCGTCGCGACGAAGGACCTCGAGGCGCGCATCCGGGCCTTCGCGGACCTGAGCCGCTTCGCCTGACGTGATCGGCGCGACAGCAAAACGCGAAGGTTCATACGGGAGGGAGCCGGCTGTCCGGGTGGTTGCCATGCGCGGACCCCGCTCAGCGCTCCTCCTGTCGATCGCGCTCCTGATCGCCCCCCTCGCCGCCGCCGACGGCGGCCACGAGGGTCACGGTGCCGGCCCGCTCTACGACCCGTTCACGCCCACCCTCACGTACTACCTCGGAGCCGCGGGCGCCACGAGCCCGGTCGCGCCGACGGCCAGCAACTCGACCGAGATCACGGCCCCCGCGAACGGCGCGGTCCACTGGAATTTCACGGCCGCGCGCGCGTTCACCTTCGGCTCGGCCGCGCTCTCGGTCACGGCCCTGAACAAGGGCGCCCTTCCCCTCATCGGCATTCCGAACTCGGCGCCCTTCCAGGCCAACATCACGAAGAACGGCCAGATCGTCGCCAACATGTCGGGCACCGCGTCGATCGGCAACTACATGCCCGGCGCCACCCCGGTCGCGTTCACGGTCCCCCTCTCGGGCGCGAACGTGACGGCCGCCTCGGGCGACCAGATCGGCGTCGCGCTCCGCTTCACGTGGCCGCAGGCGCAAAGCGGCTCCCTCGTCTACCTCGTCGGCAGCACGAAGGCGCCGAGCGTCCTCAAGGTCAACGCGACCCTCTCCGGCAAGGAGAGCCTCGGCGTCCTGCACGCCGCCTCCGCGACCTACGGCTGGCCCGCGACGGCCATCCCCGCCGCGCCCGCGAATGCCGTCTCGATCGACGTCATGCAGATGCCGGACTCCGGCTTCGAGGCGTTCCAGCGCGTCGTCGAGCTTCCCCCCTCGGGCTTCCTCCCGATCACCTTCCGCTTCATGAGCCACGACGACGAGGCCTCGGGCCAGGTCCACGAGGACGGCACGGGCGGCCTCAAGGATCCGTACGCCGTCTCGATGGACGTCGGCGGCCTCGAGTTCCGCGAGAACCTCTACCCGGCCGAGTGGGTCGTCCGGCAGGTCACCTTCAGCGCGGCCGGCACGTACACGATGAAGTGCACCGCGGGCTGCGACCGCATGGACAAGGTCGAGTTCGGGGTCATCGTCGTGAAGTCGGCCCCGGTCGTGACGCCTCCGACGGACCCCACGAAGCAGCCCTCGACGGGTCCCACGGAGCCGACGCCCAAGCCCGACGGCGACAAGAAGACGGGCCTCCCGGGCCTCGAGGCCGTCGCGGCGCTCGCCGCCCTCGCGGTCGTCGCGGCCGTCGCCCGCCGCCGCGCGTGATCACGCGCGCTTGCGCACGACGAGCGTCGAGACGGGGCTGTCCCGAACGACGTTCCCCGTGACGTCCGCGAGGAGATAGTCGTCCCGCGTCGGGTGGTGCGCCCCCACGACGAGGAGGTCGTGCTTCCCCTCGACCACCTCGTCGAGGATCTCGTCGACGACGACGCCGAAGCGGACCTTGAGCCGGCCCGCGAGCCCCCGCCGCGCAAGCGATTGCTCGACCTCGCGAAGGTGCCGCGCCTCGGGGGTGTCGGTCTCGAGGAAATGCTCCGTGAGACGCTCCATCTCGGCCGTCGCCTCCGCCGTGAGCGGAAACGCGCTTGCGACGTGGAGCACCGTGATCTCGGCCTCGAAGACGCGCGCGAGCGTCGAGGCGGCTTCGAGGTTGTCGAGGCCGTGGAGCGGGCCCTGCGTGCAGACGAGGATCCGCCGCGGGTGTCCACGACCCCTGCGCAAAAGCAGGGTCGAAGCGTGGACGCGCCGCGCGATCGTGCTCCTCAGGTGGCCGCCCGTGAGGGTGTCGCGCATTCCGAGCGGCGGCACGACGACGAGGTCGAACGTCTCCTCGCGGGCGGCCTCCGCAAGCGCGGTCTCGAGGAAGCCTCGGCGGATCTTCGTCGAAAGCGCGCCTTCGGAAAGGTCGAGGAGGCGACGGGCGGCTTCGAGCGCGGTCCTGCGGGCCTTCTCGCGGCGGACCGCGGCGAGGATCGCGACCTCGCCTCCGGCGGCCGCCACGAACCGGCCGACGGCCTTCGCCGCCGCGTGCCAGTGGTCGGTCGCATCGATCGCGAACAGGACCTTCACGCCGAGACCTCCAAGGTCGGTTCGTTCGTCATCTTGTTCACGTCCTGAGGAGCACGAAGGGCAGCACGAGGATGACTGCGAGGAAGACCGCGAGCGTCGCGCGCGATCGCAGGATGCGATCGAGGATGTCGAGCATCGTCTTCTGGTAGCGGTCGTAGGAGAAGACGAGGACGGCCACGGAGACGAGGGCCACGGCGACCATCTCCACGAGCACGATGGTGAAGGCCCGCGGCGCGTCGAGGAGGAGCGCCGCGAAGAGGGTGTCGATGAACGTGCTCACGTTGGCGCCCATGATGTACGGTATGACGTTCTCCCGGCGCACGAGCCCCTTCGCGCTGAGCGGCACGAGGATGCCGAGCGAGACGGAGACCGAGAGCGTGAAGAGCGTCACGACGAACCCGAGCGCGAACATGACGGCCGGGCGGTAGATCTGCACGCCCACGCCGCGGACCGGCGAGCGCTTCTCGAAGTCGGGAAGCGCGCGGTCGAAGACCTGGAGCGCGGCGACGACGGCCGCGGCGCCCGCGATGAAGAGCGCCCAGAACGGAAGGCGTCGCGCGAGCAGCTCGACGATCGGATCGTAGACGAGTCCGATCGCGTCGACAAGACCCGCCGGGGGAGCGAGGCGGACGGCGTCGAACGTGCCCGATTCGAGGAGAAGGATGCCGATGACGATCGCTGGAACGTAGATGGTGTACGTGACGAGCAGCGACAGGAGCCCCATCTGCAGGCTCGCGCCGCGGTCGCGGCCGCGCAGGGCGTAGAGAAAGCCCACGACGAGGACGATGAGCGAAGCCCCGAGCCGCGATCCCGCGATCATGACGAAGGTCTGGATGTCGTCGAGGATGCCGCTCACGAACAGCGTGAGGGAGATCGCGGCGACGGGCGAACCGCTCATGACGAGGTAGGCGGCAGCCCACCCGAAACCGAGCGCGGAGGCGGCGTCGTCGACGCCCAGGAGGTCGCGGACGAACGGCTCGAGGCCGCCCGCGCCGCGACGCATGAGCTGGAGCGCGAGGATGAAAAGCAGCAGCCCGGCGACGCCGGAAACGACCCGGACCGTCCACCTGCGGCGCGCGGTCCCGCCCTCCGTCATCCATCCGGGAGCATCGGAGGCGTGCAAAAAGGATCGCGCACGGTTTCGACGCCACAGATGATCGCGCGACGAGGCTCAAACGGGGGGCGCACGGACGACGCCGCATGGAACCGGCGCGCCCCGCGCCCCGGCCGGCGCCGCCCGCGACCCGGCCGCTCGTCGCGGCGGGCCTCGTCCTCGGATTCGGCCTCGGCGGGTTCGTCGACGGCATCCTCCTCCACCAGATCCTCCAATGGCACCACATGGCGTCGAGCCATCCCGATCCGGCGATCGCGCAGAACCTGTCCGTGAATACCCTGCTCGACGGGGTCTTCCACGCGGCGACGTGGATCCTGGTCGCGATCGGGCTTTTCATGCTCCATCGCGCCTGGCGCCGCGGCGACGTGCCCCCGAGCGGCCGCGTGCTGACCGGCAGCCTCCTTGCGGGGTGGGGTCTCTTCAACCTCGTCGAAGGGCTCGTGAACCATCATCTCCTCGGGATCCACCACGTCCATCCGTCCGGCCCCGGCGGCGCGCTCGTCTGGGACCTCGCCTTCCTGGCTTTCGGCGCGATCCTCGCGATCGCCGGGTGGGGCCTCGTTCGAAGCGGCCGGGACGTCGCGCGCGGGCGCGCCGCGTCCGGTCCGCGGCACGCCAGGGGCTCGTGAGCGAAGGCTTTTCAATCCCGTCCAGCTTGACGATCGCATGAAGCGCGACCTCATGGACATCCTCTGCTGCCCGGTCCACAAGACGGACCTCGCGCTCACCGCGAAGGAGGAGAACGCCGAGGAGATCCTCGAAGGCGACCTCTACTGCGCGCGGTGCGACTTCCATTACCCCATCGCGGGCGGGATCCCCAACCTGCTCCCGCCCGAGATGCACGAGACGAAGGCCTGATGGGTGGCCGGCTCCGCCCGCCTCCGCTGAGCGACCCGGTCCGGCCGACCCATGAGAGCGTCCGGGACGCGAAGGGCGCGCCCGGGTCGGGCGGCGACCGCCGGTTCCCGCGGCGTTCCGGGAGTTAGCTAGATACGGGGGGAGGGGCGTCCCGGGGTCGATCCCCATGGCCCCGCCGCCCCACAAGATCAAGGACCCCGCGCTCGCGAAGGAGGGCCGCGCCCGCATCGACTGGGCGGCCGCGCACATGCCGGTGCTCGCGCTCATCCGCCGCGAGTTCGAGAAGGAGAAGCCCCTCAAGGGTCTCACGCTCGCCGCGTGCCTGCACGTCACGAAGGAGACGGCGGTGCTCATGGAGACGCTCGCCGCGGGCGGCGCGAAGGTCGCCCTTTGCGGCTCGAACCCCCTCTCGACGCAGGACGACGTCGCGGCGGCGCTCGCGGAGAGCGGCATCCACGTGTACGCGTGGCGCGGCGTGAACGAGAAGGAATACTACCAGTGCGTCGACTGGGCGCTCGAGCACAAGCCCCACTACACGATGGACGACGGCGGCGACCTCGTGACGCGCCTCCACACGACGCGCAAGGACCTCCTCGGCGCGACGAAGGCCGGCACGGAGGAGACGACGACGGGCGTGCACCGCTTCCGCGCGATGGCGAAGGAAGGCGCGCTCACGTACCCCATCGTCGCCGTGAACGACGCGATGACGAAGCACTTCTTCGACAACCGCTACGGCACGGGCCAGTCCACGCTCGACGGCATCCTCCGCGCGACGAGCATCCTCCTCGCCGGCAAGGCCTTCGTCGTTGCGGGCTACGGCTGGGTCGGCAAGGGCCTCGCGATGCGCGCCCGCGGCATGGGCGCGCACGTCACGGTCACCGAGGTGGACCCGGTTCGCGCGCTCGAAGCGTCGATGGACGGCTTCGCGGTCGCGCCCATGAAGGACGCCGTGAAGCACGCGGACATCGTCGTCACGGTCACGGGCGGCAAGTGGGTCCTCGGCGAGGGCGAGCTTGCGAACGTGAAGGACGGCGCCATCCTCGCGAACTCGGGGCACTTCGACAACGAGATCAACCTCAAGGCGCTCAAGGCGATGGCGAAGGACGTCGTCGAGGTGCGCCCGAACGTCGAGCGCTACCACCTCAAGGACGGCCGCAACGTGTACGTGCTCGGCCAGGGTCGCCTCGTGAACCTCGCCGCAGCCGAGGGCCACCCGCCGGAGGTCATGGACATGAGCTTCGCGAACCAGGCGCTTGCGACGCGCTGGCTCGTCGAGCACGGGAAGGACCTCAAGCCCCAGGTGTACGTCGTGCCCGAGGCCATCGACCGGCGCGTCGCCGCGCTCAAGCTCGAGGCGATGGGCGTCCGCATCGACCGCCTCACCGAGGCGCAGACGAAGTACCTCGAAGGCTGGCAGGAAGGCACGTAGGGCGTCCCCGGGGCCCCGCGCCCCGCGCCGCGCCGCCCGTGTCGGGCCGCGCTTCGCTTCTCGGCTGCAGGACGGGCGGGCGGGGCTGCGCGCCAGCCTCCGCTCCGGGCCGTCCGTCGCCGTGCCGCCGCCTGCATTCCTGCCGGGCCCGCGCCCCCGCCGAAGGGTTCATCCTCGCGCGACCCTCACGTTCAAGGCGATGCCGTCGCGAGCGGAACGGAACCCTTTTTTCCCTTTCGAGGTGATGGCGAACGCCATTGTTTATGCTCCGCGAGGCGCGGAAGTATATAAACGCAGGGGCAAACCCTATATCGTTGCTCATGCTTTGGTAGGCTGAGGCCGGGCGTGACCCGGTCGATCAGGTCGGACCATGGCCACGACATCCGCCGGCGAAGTCCTCCACGTGACGGCGCGCGGCTCCCTCATCGTGAAGGCGCCCGCCCTCGTGCCGGTCGGCACGTTCCTCGTGGACCAGCGCCGCGAGCCCGTGGGGCGCGTCGCGGACGTCATCGGCCCCGTCAAGGCCCCGTACCTGGTCGTCGCGCCCGCGAAGGGCGCGAAGTTCCACCGCCTCGTCGGGAAGGCGCTCTTCCCCTCGGAGCGGTCCGGCCCCCGCGGCCCCCCGCCGCGCGGCCGCCGCTGATTCCCGTTCAAGGAGATGACATCGTGGCTGACACCAAGGCGAAGAACCCCGAAGAGCAGGTCGAGGAGATCAGCCAGTGCCCCGAGTGCGGCTCGAAGCACCTCGCCCGCGACTACGAGCGCGGCGAGCTCGTGTGCTCGAGCTGCGGCCTCGTGCTGGACGAGCACTTCATCGACCAGGGCCCGGAGTGGCGCGCCTTCGACCACGAGCAGCGCGAGAAGCGCGCCCGTGTCGGTGCCCCGATGACCTACACGATCCACGACAAGGGTCTCTCGACCGAGATCGGGTGGCGCAACAAGGACTCGTACGGCAAGAACATCCCGACGAAGTCCCGCGCCCAGCTCTACCGTCTCCGCAAGTGGCAGCGCCGCATCCGCGTCTCGAACGCGACCGAGCGCAACCTCGCCTTCGCCCTGAGCGAGCTCGACCGCATGGCGAGCCGCATGGGTCTCCCGAGGAACGTGCGTGAGACCGCGGCCATGGTCTACCGCCGCGCGGTCCAGAAGAACCTCATCCGCGGCCGCTCCATCGAGGGCGTCGCCGCGGCCTCGCTCTACGCGGCGTGCCGCCAGTGCAACGTGCCCCGCACGCTCGACGAGATCGCCGACGCGAGCCGCGTCTCCCGCAAGGAGATCGGCCGCACGTACCGCTTCATCGCGCGCGAGCTCAAGCTGAAGCTCATGCCGACGAGCCCGATCGACTACATCCCCCGCTTCTGCTCGGAGCTCAAGCTCTCGGGCGAGATCCAGGCCAAGGCGGTCGAGATTCTCAAGCAGGCGGCGGACAAGGAGCTCACGTCCGGTCGCGGCCCCACGGGCGTCGCGGCGGCCGCGCTCTACATCTCGTCGATCCTCTGCGGCGAGCGCCGCACGCAGCGCGAGGTCGCCGACGTGGCGGGCGTGACCGAGGTCACGATCCGCAACCGGTACAAGGAACTCGCGGAGAAGCTGGACATCGACATCATCTTGTGACGCCTGGAGGCGGCACTAGATGGCCACCGTGCCCGCAGGCACGGTGAGCAACCTTTGATCGCGCGACAGCGCGATCAAAGGCCTCGTCCATGTCGAGTCGAGCCCGAAGCCCGCAGGGCTTCGGGCGGAAGCTGGACCGCGTCAAGGCCAAGCGGCGCTCGCCGCGACGAGCGCCGCGAAGCCCGCCACGATCGTCCACGCGACGCTCTTGGTCCGCCAGGCGACGCCGAAAGCGATCGCCCCTGAGACGACGCGCGCGAGGTCCAAGGACCCGGTCCCGGGCGCCCGGAGGATCGCGGGGATCGCGAGGGCCGCGAGCACGGCGGGGCCGACGAGCCGGAGCGCGGGCTCGAAGCGCGCGGGCGGCTTCGTCGCGTCGGGCACGAGGAAGACGGCGCGCGCGGCGTACGTCGCGACGGCCGCGCCGACGAGCACGATCCAGAAGTCGGCCTCGTTCACCGCTTCACCTCGAAGGCGGCGCCGAGCCCGATGCCCGCGAGGGCGCCGAGGAGGAGGTTCACGTTGTACGGGAGGACGGCCGCCGCGGTCGCAATCGCGCCCGCGGCGCCCGCGGCGATCCAGGCGCCGCGCGTCCTGAGCGCGGGCGCAAGCAGCGCGAGGAACGTGAGGGGGACCGCGAATTCGAGCGGCCACGCGGCGGGGAGGCGCGCGCCGACGATGGCGCTCGCGGTCGTGACCGTGAACCACATGACGGGAAGCGTGAGGGCGCTTCCGAGGTAGAACGGCCAGCGGTCCTTCGCCTCGAGCGCGGGCATGTCGCGCGTGCCGACGGCGAAGGCCTGGTCCGTGAGGACGTAGGCCACAAGCGCGCGCAGGCGCCGCGGCGCGCCGGCGAACCACGGGCGCAGGGCGGCGCCGTACATCGCGAAGCGGAGGTTGATGAGCGCGGCGGTCGCGATGACGACGATCGCGGGCGCGCCCTCGTCGAGGAGGCGCACCATCGCGAGCTGCGCCGCGCCCGCGACGATGAAGACGGACTGGAGCAGGACCCGCCACCACGGCCACCCGAGGTTCGCGGCCGTGACGCCGAGGAGGATCGCGAACGGGAGCATCGCGAACGTGACCGGCAGCATCGCGCGCACGCCGGCGAGGAAGGGGCGGTCCACGAGGGCCGAGCGCGGGTCGCACGGAAAGGGATTGCGCCGACCGACCATACCGGGCGTTGCAGGCGCGTTCCGGGACGCGGTGCTGGGACCGCGCCCGGAACCGGCGTTCAGATCGTCTTCTTCTCGATGCTCGCGAGCCACGCTTCGAGTTTCGTTGCGTCCTCGACGGCCGCGCGCAGCGCGTCGAGGTCGGCCTTCCACTCGAGCTTCGCGACGTCGGACTCGTGGAGCACCGCGATGCCGGTCTTCGCGTCCGGGTTCGCGCTCGCGAGGGCGACGAGGGCGGCCGTCTGCATTTCGTCGACGGTCGCGGTCGCGTTCGCGGGAACATTGTAACCCACGTAGGCCAGCCCGTCGCTTTCGGCGTAGAGGACATCGGTCACGCCCACGAGTTCCAGCCCCGCTTCCACGAGGCCTCCGCGGTGGCGCGCCTCGAAGGAGGGGCCGGGCTCGTGGAAGGCCTTCACTTCGGCGGGCGCGAGGAGCCAGGCGGCGCCGAGCCCCACCACGAGAAGGATTCCGACGACGATGCCGCCCGCGATGAGGAGGCCGCGCTTCACGAAGCCACCTCATTGGAACTACGCAGGCAGTCGTTGTACCGCTTCATCCACGCCATGCCCTCCGCACGGGGGCCGGGTTTGGGCCCGATTCCCGCCTTGCAAGCGTCCTTCACGGCCTTGAGTGCGGCCACGGTGACGAGCACCGAATCGCAAAACTCCGAACGAGTCACGCGGCAGATGTAATCGTCGAGCTTCTTGTTGGGGATTCGTCCATTGACGCCGCCGAGCGCGTTGACGACGTAGTCGGCGCCGCACAAGGGCACGACGAGGTAACCTTCGGTCTGGCTCGCCGCAAGCGTGCCGCTGCAGCCTGCGTACGTGATGTTGCGGCCGACCGTCGGCATGTAGACGCTGAGGCCGGACTTTGCCGGGGTCTTCAGGATCGCGTTGAACCCGGCCTGGGTCGCAAGATCCTGGCTCGTCAGGCTCGCGTGCCCGCCGGTGAGGATGAGCATCCCCGTATTGCTGGGGTCGAACGCGTTGGCGAGCGAGATTGCGGCCGCCTCGTTGATCGTGATGATGTGAGTGGCCGCGTTATCCCGGTATCGGCCGATGGTCTCCATCCTCGCGCCCCCGTCCCTGAGCGTTCCGAAGAATTCGAATCGATGGAGTGTTGGGGATGTGATGTCGGTGAAGCGGACGATCAGAGTCTCGCCGTCCTTGAAGGAATCACGGACCTGCTGAACCGCGAGAAGGTTGTCCACGAGTCGCTGGACCGTAACGAGATGGATGGATCCGGTGACCGTAGGCGCCGCGCCGGCCCCCGGTGTCACCGTCGGAGCGACGAGGGCGATGGTGGCGAGCAAAGGCGGCAAGGGCGAGGCGGCGTCTCATGACCACTCGAAGGGATAATCCGCTATTGAACCCTCCTCTCATTGCAACTCGGGTGGCAGACGCCATTCCGACGGGTGGCCCCGCGGTCCCTTTCGGCGGCGACGCCGGGGAGCGGTATCTCGGGCGGTGGCGGCGCGGTGATGCGCTCGGCCTCACGCGACGACGTCGTTGAACGTGTCGCGCGGGAGCGTGCTGAAGAGGAGCCCCGAGCCGGCCGCGGTTCCATTCCCCGGCGGGGCCGGTCATCCGGAAGGTGCCGCGCAGGACGAGGAACGCGTGCCGCGTCCGCTTGGGCGGGTCAACCGTGAAGGCGACGGGGGCCGCGTCGTTGGATTTGGCGCTGTCGTACCGGAGCTCGACAGGGCCCTCGGCGGTCGTGTGGCGACTGAACCTCGAGCGCCGATGCCGCGGAATGGATTGCCCCGACCGGGAGCGCGCGGCCCCGTTCGGCCTCCCCGATGCCTTTCGTCGAAGGTGGCTTAATCGATTGATTCCACGGGAGAAGCGTCGGCGCCAGGGTCGACCACGGCCGCGGAACACGCGGGAGCGGAGGGGGCCCTTTCCAAGAAGCATCCGTCGACGCGCGCGGGGGGCTGCGCGCGCGACGGCACGTTGATGCGGCCGTACAAGCCTCCCCCGCCCGTGGACGCGCTCGACATGCGTCTCTTGCGCGCGATGGGGACGACCCCCTTCGCCTACGGGGCGCGCTCGCTCGACGCCATCAAGCCCGCGCGGCTCGCCGAGCGTGTGGGAACGACGCGACAGACGGTCGAGGCGCGGCTCGCGCGCCTCTCGGAGCTGGGCGTCCTCCAGGGCTATCAGGTGTGGCCGAACCTTCGCCACCTCGGACTCACGTGGGAGATCCATCATTGGAAGGTTCCCGACCCCGCGCGGAAGGCTTCGGCGTACGGTTCGCTGCCGCTCGCCGACGGCATCGTGGCGGTGTTCTCCTTCCTCGGTCCGGACCTCTGCGTCGCGATCCAATCGAGGAATCCGGAGGACCGCGCCCGGACCCTCGCCCGCGTGACGGAGGCCGTCGGCGGCGGGCGTCCGGCCACGCTCTGGGCCCGCGAGATGCCACCGGTCCGGGAGCCCCTGACGACCCTCGATTGGCGCATCCTCGCGGCGCTGCGGCATGACGCGCGCCGACCTCTCGAGGGCGTCGCCCGCGAGGCGGGCGTGAGCGTGCGGACTGTGAAGCGTCGCGTGGCCCGCATGACGGCGGAGCGCGCCTTCGACGTCACGGCCAACGTCGCCCTCGAGCGATCACCCTATCCCATCCCCTTCGCCTTCCTGTTCCATTTCACGCCCGAGGGCGGGCGCGCGACCGCGGCCGCGCTCCTCGACCTCTTCGACGACCGGACGATCGCGGCCTGGGTCCCCTGGTCCGCCTCGCTCGGGCACTACGACATGAGCCTCTATGCCCGGACCCCCGGCGAAGTGGAGGAGATGCGTGACCGGGCCCTCAAGGTTCCCGGGGTCGCTGAGGTCGAGACCCTCCTTTACACCGGCGCGCGGGTGGAGAGCGACTGGCTCGACCGCGCGATGGCCGAGCGTCTCGGACGCTGACCTTGTCCAAGGGCGCAAACCCGGCTTGCGTCAAGGCCATGCCTCCGCGAGGGTCTCTGGGGATCATGACGGCCCACAATCCCACGATCGTCACGGTGCGTTTCCGGGTGACCTTCTCGCGGCGCGAACTTGAGGAATCCTTCATGCCGGATGCCCCTGCGATCGCGGAGCTTCCGGGCATGCGGTGGAAGATCTGGGCTTTCGAGGAGTCCATCCGCGAGTTCCAGAGCGTCTATCTCTTCGAGAATCCCGCGAGCGCCGACCGCTTCGCGCGTGGAGACATCATCGAGGGCCTCCGCAAGGATCCGAACCTGAGCGACGTGCAGGTCTCGACCCACGCGGTCCTCGAATCGCTGAGCCGGGTCACGCGGGCTCCCGTCGCGCGCTGACTTGAGTCACGGCACGGGGATCGCCTGCGCCGTCCGCTTCACGGTCTCCACGAAGGCATCCACGTCCTCGTCGGTCGTGCGGTGGTTCGTGAAGCTGCACCGGATGGCGTAGCGTCCCCGCACACGGGTCCCGGTGGGCACGGCGAAGCCCGACTCCTGGATGCGCAGGACGATCTCCTCGTTGAGCGCATCCAGGGCTTTCTCGCTGAGGCCGGCCGGGCGGACCCGGAAACAGACGATGTTGAGCGTCGCGGGCGCGAGGAGTTCGAGGCCGGGCGTCGCGTCCACGCGCGCCGCGAGGCGCCGCGCCTGCGCCACGTTGCGCGCGACGATGCGCCCCCACTTCTCCGTTCCGTGCGTGCGCAAGGCCACGTACGCCTTGAGGCCGCGGAAGCTCCGCGAAAGCTCGATGCCGAGGTCGCCGCACCACGGAACGTCGCCGTGTTGCGCCGCGGCGCCGCGCGGCTCGTGATGAAGGTAGGGAGGATGAACGGTGAACGACGCGAGGTGGCTCGCCGCGTCCTTCACGAAGATGACGCCGCAGTCGAACGGAAGCCATCCCCACTTGTGGAGATCGAAGGCGAGGTAGTCCGCGCGCGAGAGCCCCGCGAGGCGGGGCCTGAATTCGGGATCGAGCCACGCGAGCGCGCCGAAGGCGCCGTCCACGTGGAACCAGAGGGCCTCGTCGCGCGCGACGTCCGCGATCGCGTCCAGCGGGTCGATCGCGCCCGTGTTCGTCGTGCCCGCCGTACCGACGACGAGGAAAGGCGAGAGCCCCCGCGCGCGGTCCTCGCGGATCGCGGCCCGGAGCGCGCCCATATCCATGGCGAAGGTCTCGTCCGCGGGGATCCTGCGGACGTGGCGCGCGCCGATCCCCAGGATCTCGAGCGCGCGCTCGTTGGAGCTGTGCGCCTCCTCGGAGACGTACGCCGCAAGCGGAGCGTGTCCGGCGAGCCCCTCCGCGCGGACATCCCATCCAGCCTTCGCGTGGCGCGCGACCGCCATGCCGGTGAGGTTCGCGAGGGACCCGCCGCTCACGAAGAGGCCGCTCGCGTCCGCGGGCCAGCCGAGCATCTCGCGGAGCCACCGCAGCGCGACCTGCTCGACGCGGTGCGCGACGTGGTCCGCGCCGCCCATGTTGGGGTTCATCGTCGCGACGATCGCGTCGGCGAGCACGGCATCCGGGGTTCCGTTGCCCATGACCCATCCCCAGAACCGGGGGTGGGGGTTTCCGAGCGGGTAAGGCAGGATCAAGCGACGAACGTCGTCGAGGACCTCCTCGACGGGCGCGCCCGTCGCCGGAAGCGGCCGGGCGAGGTCCTTCGCCACGTCCGCGGGGACGGGACGCCAGACGGGCCGCTCGCGCACGTCGCGCTGGTAGGCGATGAGCTCGTCGAGCAGCGCGTGCGCCGCTCGGGAGAAGACCTCCCAATCCTCGGGGTCGAGCGTCTCCGTCGCGCGGTCCTTCCCGGGCATCGCGAGGCCATCGGTTCGGAACCCTAAGCCTTTGCCGGTCCGGGGGCGTCCTTCGCCTCGATTAACCGATAGGTTAATGGTGGCCCAGCGCATACTGAACCTTGTGGTTAAGCGTCCCGCGGATCTCGATGCGATCTTCGCCGCCCTCGCCCACCCCATCCGGCGCTCCATCATCGAGCGTCTCGCGGAAGGGGAGTGCGCGGTGGGGGACCTCGCCGAGCCGCACGACGTGAGCCTCCCCGCCATCTCCAAGCACCTCCGGGTGCTCGAGGAGGCGGGCCTGCTCGAGCAGACGCCCGACGGCCGCGTGCGCCGATGCGCGCTCCAGGCGGCGCCGCTCAGCGAGGCGTTCTCGTGGCTCGTCCGGTACCGACTCCTCTGGGAGGGCCGGTTCGACCGCCTCGCGGACGTCCTCGAGCGCAAGCGGAAGTGACCGACATGACGACGAAGAAGCAAGTCCTGAAGATGGAGCGCGTGTTCGACTGCACCCTCGACGAGATGTGGGCCGCGTGGACGGACCCGGAGCTGTTCAAGCGATGGATCACGCCGTTTCCCGGCATCGACGCGGAGATCCACGAGATGGACGTCCGCGTGGGCGGTCGGCTCCGATTCACGATGATCGACGCGACGGGCAAGCGCTACCCCGAGGAGGTCGGCGAGTACGAGGTCGTGCGGAAGCCCCACGAGATCGTCACGTTCTCGGCGAACGAGGGCCGCGGCGACGTGTTCGAGGGCGAGCCCCAGCGCATGAAGGGCCGCTTCGAAGCGGTCGGGCCCTCGAAGACGAAGGTCCACTTCGAGACCGATCTCCCCGGCGACTTCCCGATCGAGATGGCGAAGGGCGGCTTCGGGTCGTGCTTCAACAAGCTCGAAACGATGCTCCACACGAAGCGCGCGGGCAAGGCGTGATCCGCGACGCCTTCCCCGCTCGCAGGGGGAAGACGCCGGGGTCGGACCTCACGGCTCCTTGACCTCTTCGACCGGCTTCCCCGCGCCCGCCCACGCCTTGAAGCCGCCGTCGAGGTGCGCGACGTTCGTGTAGCCGAGGTCCTTGAGCGCGCGCACGCCGAGGGCTGAGCGACCACCCGCGGCGCAGTAGAGGACCGTGCGCTTGTTCGGCTGCAGCGCCGGGATGTGGTACGGCGCGGCGGGGTCGGCGTGGAACTCGAGCATGCCGCGCGTGGCGTGGATCGCGCCCGGGATCGCGCCGTTCTGCCTGCGCTCGGCGGGCTCGCGGAGGTCGACCACGACGGCGCCGCGCTCCATCTCCTTCGCGACCTGTTCGGGATCGAGGTTCTCGATCGCGGCCTTCGCGGCCTGGACCATCGCGGCGACCGTCTTCGTCGGGGTTGCGGGTTGCGTCAACGATTCATCCTGGGCCCGCGGGGGGCCCAGGACCGGAAGGACGCGGGAGGGCTTCTTTCTCGCTGGAAGCGACGATCCTTGACCTTGACGCCGGAAGCGGCCTGGATGTCAAAACGCGGGGGTCGTGTCCTTGATCATGGTCTCGATCAGGTCATCGACCCAGTCGGTCCGGGCCTCGATCTCGGACAGGACGAGCGCCTGCACGCGGTCCACGCCGGGCACGCGGTCGCAGCGCTGGCGCAGGTCCTCGACGTGGCGCACCGCGTTCGCGAAGACCATCGCGGACAGGTGGCCGTACTGCGGGGAGAGGGGAACCTGCGCGAAAAGGAAGTGGTCGTCCAGTTCGCGGCGTACGCGCGCGGCCGTCTCGCTGTCCGCCTCGGGCGTGAAGAAGACGAGGAGGGCGAACGGCACGAGACCGGGCTCCGCGCCGGGGTCGAGCTTCGGCTTCACGAAAAGGGACCCCTCCTCGACCATGCGGTCGTGGTGCCGTTTCGCCGTCCGATATCCGACGCCGAGCTCTTCGGAGACATCGACGAGCGAGCGCTTCGCGCGGCCGCGCAACGCGCGGATGATCCGCCAGTCGAGCGCGGTGAGCTTGCGCGCAACGGGCGGCATCATCCAGCCCATGAAGGGAACCGGTCGGGGGTCGCCCGCCGCTTCGGCGATGGCGCGCATCCGGCGATCGCGCTGCGCTGCCGATTGGTACGATAGGTCCACGCAAAACTCGGGTCCGAGGAAGTACGTCACCTCGAGGAGGCCCTCGACGTGGCCGACCGCGGCCCGGATGAGTTCACGGTGCGATTCGTCCGGCGGCCGCACGAGGTAGGCGGTCGCCTCGAGGCCGAAGTGCCGGAGGTTCGGGATGACGTCGTAGCCCGCGATGACGCCCGACGATTCCATCCGCGCGATGCGGTCGCGCACCGTCTCGGCGGTGACGCCGAGGATGCGCGCGAGGTGTGCCGGGCGCACGGCGTCGACCCCGATTTCGCGGGCGACGTAGGGCACGGGGCCCATCGCCCGGAGAATGCGGATGTCGAGGCCGTCCACGAGCCGCGAAGGGTGTCCGGGACAAAAGCCTTCACCCAGGCGGCAAGGCGCGCGGTTGAAACCTCGCCGGGGCGTCCCGGCACGCATGGGATCGAGCGGCGCGGGCGGCGGAGCCATCTACGGCCTGGGGTTCATCGGCGCGGTCGTGTATTACATCCAAACGGCGGAAAATCTCTGGGACGGGCTCGTGGGTTTCCTGAAAGCCATCGTCTGGCCCGGTATCCTCGTGTACGAGCTTCTCAAGATGGTCGGCGCTTGACCCGCGCGAGGCCGGCGGATCGCTGATCCCGCGCCGCGCGCCTTGCGCGCCCCGTGGCCCGCGGCGTCCATCGGCAGCACGCCCATCGTCGAGCACGCGAAGGGTCGCCCCGAAGGCGGCGCGCGGATCCTCTAGAAGGTCGAGGGCGCGAACCCGACGGGCAGCGTGAAGGACCGCTTGGCGCTTGCGTGCGTGGAGGGCGCCGTCGAGACGGTTGGATTGCGCCCGGCCACCCGGTCGTGGAACGCACGGGGGAAAGCACCGGCGCCTCGCCCGCATGGGTCTGCTTGGCGCAGGGCCACCCGCTCACCCATGTCACGAACGAGGCGGTCGCGCAGGAAGCTCGACCTCAAGGTGCGCCCGGCGCCGAGGTCGAGGTCATGAGGACGACCGACGGCAAGGTCCACCGCGGCTCGTGCTCCATGCGGGCGCGCGTGGAAGAGATCGTCGTCACGATCGCCGTGGACACGTCTCTCGAGTGCCTCGCGGGCGACCTCAACCGCTTCTGACGGAACGCAAGCTCCATCCCGCGGCACCGCGTGCGCCCCGCGTGGGCCTCTCCGCGCTCCGCAAGATCCTCGCTCCGCAGCCGTTCAACCCCGCGACGCTTGCGGGCCGCACGGTCGCCGTCGACGCTGACAACCTCGTCTGGAGCTTCGCGACCGCCCTCGCCGCGACCGGCAACTGGACGACCGGTCCCGACGGGCGGTCGAACGCGCACCTTCAAGGCCTCGTCGCGCGGCTGCGGCTCTACGCGCAATGGGGCGCGCGGAGCGTCTGGATCTTCGACGGCGCGCAGCCCGGCCTCAAGGAGGCGACGCTCGTCGCGCGCGCCGAGCGCATCGAGGCCGCGCGGGTCGCAGGCGATGCGCAGGCCGCAATCGAGGTCACGGCGGACGACCTCGCGGAGTGCCGCGCGTTGCTCGCCGCGCTCGGCATCCCGGCGATGGTCGCGCCCGGCGAATCGGACGCGCAGTGCGCACGCCTCGTTGCGGACGGGAAGGCCTGGGCTGCCGTCACGCAGGATTGGGACATCGCGCTTTTCGGCGCGCCGCGCGCGCTCCGCAACCTCTCGGGATCGAAGACGCGCGCGCCGGAGATCCTCGACCTCGCCGGTTCGCTTGCTGCCGCGGCCCTCACGAGGGAACAGCTCGTCGACGCGGCCATCCTCATCGGCACCGACTACAACGAGGGCCTCCAAGGCATCGGGCCCGTGAAGGCCGTGAAGCTCGTGAAGAAACATGGCTCGCTCGAGGCCGCGCTCCGCGCGCTCGGCGCGTCGATGCCCGAGGCTGCGGAGGTGCGAAGCATTTTCCTCGAACATCCCGTGGACGTCGGCTACGCGCCGCGCTTCTCGGCGCCGGATGCCGAGAAGGCGCGCGCGCTCCTGGCGGCCCGCGGCATCTCGGAGACGAAAGCCGCCGCCCTCGTCGAGGACCTGGCGCGGCTCCACCGGTGACGGCATTCACCCGCTCGGGCCGCGAGCCTCACGGACGGCCGCGACGAGCGGGTACACGCCCGAGGCCGCGAAGGTCACCGCGGGCGCGAGGATCGCCCCGTACTCGAGAGCCCACGCGACGCAAGCGACGAAGGCCCCGAGGCCGATCGCGAAACCGTAGGCGACCGCGGCGCGGCCGCGGAGCCGCCCCCAGAGCGCGGCGCACGCGATCCACGCTGCCGCAAGGACGAGGAGGATGATCGCGTGCGTCGTCATGATCGCGTGGCCCGTGGCCGGGAGGTGGGCCGTCGCGGCAAGGGTCCCGACGAGCGGGCCGACGCCGTAGAGGTGCATCCCCGCGAGCGCGAGGAGCGCGGATACCGTCCAGAGCGCGACGAGCCCCGTGACCGCGGTCCGCGGGTGTGCCCCGGGCACGTCGCGACGCCGCGCGCGCCCCGCGAGGAACGCGGCGAGGAGACCGAATCCGGCCGTGGATGCGAGCGCGCCGGGCTCCGCGTCGTCGTTCGTGACCGCGAAGCCGTCGTGGACCGCCGCGAGGCGGACCTGGGCCGTGACGGCGGATGCGCCGACGTTCTCGACGACGACCGTGCGCGGGGCCGAGAAGGTGCCCTTGCAGCAGGCGAGGAGGGCGTCGACGCGGAGGTCGTGGCCCGGCCCGGCCTCGGGTCCCTCGGCGCCTTCCACACGCACCGTGAGCGAGGCGCCCGCGGGCGCCTTGACGAGGCCGAGGACGCGATGATAGTGGTTCTCGAACGTCCATGCCGCCTTCTCGCCCGGCGCGAGCGTCACGGGCCCGTCCGCCAGCGCGAAATCGGGGTGGGCGCGCGCGGCGGGCGCGAGGACGACGGCGAGGGCGAGGGCCGCGAGGAGGCGCGTCGCGACCCGCGGCGGGTGCGATCGGCGTCCGAAAGCATCGCGGCCGTGTCCTCCCCATCCGCCCGGGCGAGGCATGGTCGCGGCACGTTGCCGGAACGCATGAATCCGACGGATCGGGCATTGTAATGACCGAAAGGTCAGGAGCGCCTCCGACGCTTCGTTCACATGAATGTCCTTGTCGCGGGCGCAACCGGCGCGATCGGTCGGCGACTCGTCCCGATCCTCCTGGAACGCGGCCACGACGTGAGCCTCCTTGCGCGCGACCCCGCGAAGGGCGAGGCGCTCCGGAAGGCCGGAGCGAGCGTCGTCGCGGCGGACGCGCTCGACCGCGACTCGGTGGTCCGGGCCTTCGAGGCCGCCCGACCGGAGGTCGTGGTGAACGAGCTCACGAGCCTCTCGGGCCTCGCCTCTGCGGACGGTCGCCGCGGCATCCGGGACGCCTACGCGGCGAACGACCGCATCCGCCGCGTCGGCTACGCGAACGTCCTCGAGGCGAGCCGGCGCGTCGGCGTCCGCCGCCTCGTTGCGCAAAGCAGCGCCTTCTGGTACGCGCCCGACGGGACCGACGCGCCGAAAAGCGAGGAGGCGCGCTGGTGGACGGACCTCCCGGATCCGGTCGGCGCGGCGGTGCGGACGATGGCCGAGGCCGAGCGCGCGCTCCTGGCCTCGGACCGCCTCGAGGGGGTCGCGCTCCGGTATGGCGTCCTGTTCGGGCCCGGTACGGCCGTCGCGCCCGACGGCGGCTTCGCCACCGCGCTCCGCCGCCGGATGCTCCCGATCGTCGGGTCTGGCGCCGCGTTGAGCCCGTTCGTGCACGTCGAAGACGCCGCGGAAGCGACGGCGCGATTCGTCGAGGCGGGCGCGCCCGGCGCCTACAACGTCGCCGGCGAGGCCGCGCGCGCGGACGCGTGGATGCCGGCGCTTGCGCGCGCGATCGGCGCGCCGCCGCCGCGGCGCATCCCCGAATGGGTCGCGGCCCTCGCCGTGGGCCGCGGTCTTGCCGCGTGGCTCGCGCGCGAGCAGGCCGCCGCAAGCGGCAAGGCCGAGGGCGCGGTCGGGTGGCGCGCGAAGCGGTCGTGGCGCGACGGCTTCGCATGACGTCATCTTGATGGGCCGCGCCCGTGATGCCCCATCATGCCCGTCGCGAAGCGGAAGGCGCCCGTGAAGCGCGCAACGAAGAAGCTGGCCGCGAAGCGCGCAGCGACCAAGGTCAAGCGGCCCACCGCGACGCCGAAGGCCGCGAAGCCCCCGTTCGGCCGCGCGGGCACCGCGGGGAAGGCGGAAGGCGACGCGCCGGTCGCCGCGTACATCGCCGCGCTCTCGCCGGAGCACCGCGCCATCGCGGAGGCCGTCGACGCGATCATCGCGCGGGAAATCCCCGGCGTGAAGCGGGCCGTGAAGTGGAGCATGCCGTTTTACGGCGTCGAAGGCCGCGGCTGGTTCGCGGCCTTCGCGTCGTTCACGAAGCACCGCGCGGTGCGCTTCTTCCAGGGCGCCGTGATGGAACCGGTTCCCCCGGAAGGCGGCGGCAAGCAAGGCCGCAGCGTGAACTACGCGACGCTCGCGGACCTCGACGAGGGTCAGCTCGCGGACTGGGTCCGGCAGGCGGCGAGGCTCCCCGGCTGGGGCTCGTGAACGCGCCTGCCGCGGGAAACGCCAGAACGATCTTGGTTCCCGCGCGCGAACGCGCGAGGCATGGCCGAACAACGCGAGACGCAGCGCGAGCCGCAGGAGATCCCGCACGCGGTGCAGCACATCGAGATCGCGACCAAGAATCCGGAGCTGCTCAAGGCCTTCCTCGCCGAGCAGTTCGACTGGACGTTCGAGACGACGCAGGGCGATTACCACATGTTCCGCACGCCGGGCGGGACGGGCGGCGGCGTCGTGAGGACGAGGGAGGAGCAGCCGGTCGGGGTGACGCCGTACATCAACGTGAAGGACATCGAAGGCGTGCAGGACGCCTGCCGGCGGGCGGGCGCGCGCATCGTGCTCCCGGTCACGGAGGTGCCGGACATGGGCCGGTTCTTCTGGTTCGAGGTCGAGGGCTCCCCGCCGCTTGCCTGCTGGGAGTCCTACTGACGCAAGAACGTTACACGCGTCACGCGGACGGAACGTAGCCCGGAAGCAGGAGGAGCGTGCCTTTCGAGGCGCGCTGACGGAGGTCCATCACGGGCTTGTAGCCGGGCGACGCGTGCCACGCGCGGGCCTGCGCGTCGCTCGGGAACTCCAGGATCACGGCGCGCGCGGGCGCGGGGCCGCCTTCGAGGAGCGCGGGGCCGGGGACGCGCGCGAGGAACCGCCCGCCGAACGGCGCGAGCGTGGGCTCCACCCGGGCGACGTAGGCCCGGTAGGCTTCCGGATCCGTGACGGCCTCGATGAGCGCGACGACGTAGGCGGGCACGCGGCCCCATCCGCCTCCGGGGCCATGGACCCTCCGGCGCGAAAAGATTGATGGCATCCCGGGTCTCCTCGTCCCCGTGCACGCCCGCCCGGGTCCCTGTTTCGTCGTCGCCGCCCTCGCCCTCGCCGGCTGCCTCGGCGCCCCCGACCTGCCGCTCGAAGCGGGCGCGGTCGACGCGGCGGGCGTCGCGCCCGTGTTCCCGACCCCCATCCGCGACGCGAAGGCCGTGACCGATCTCGCGGGTGGGCTCACGGTCGCGTGTGTGTCGTACTCGACGCGCGCCTGCTTCGACTATCCGATCAAGCTCGAGGGCCCCGGCGTCGTCGACGCGCGGCTCAGGTGGAGCGAGCCGGGCGCGCGCATGACCCTCCATCTTTTGGAGGGCGATCGGATCGTGACCGACGCGTTCATCGCGCGCGGAGCCCCGTCGACCAACCTGTCCCTCCGCTGGGGCCTCGACGCGCCGGGCGACTACACGCTGCGCGTCATGGCCTCCGTCGGCTATCGCCTCGAGGTGGACTTCGGGCCTCTCCCCCGTCCCGAAGGCCCCCCGAACGCGACGGCGCCCGCGGGCTTCGGGCCGCACGTCATCCTCGCGCTCACCGACACGGGCGTGAACCCCTACCACCGCGCCTTCTACCGCCCGCACCTCACGGCGCACCCGTGCACGTACATCCGCGACTTTTCGTGCGACATCCCCGCGCTCAACCTCACGGTCGGCGGCGACAACTGGAAGGAGGCCGTCGCGGCCGACGAGGCCGTCTGGAAGTCGATTGCGCGGGAGACCATCTACTGGATTCCGCAAACGGTGTTCGTCGCGGTCCGGTGTGACCGCGTGTACGAGTCGTCCTCCGCGTTCGGCTCGCTCTTCGGCGACGTGTGCCTCCTCGACGAGGGCGACGGCTGGTGGGCCGGCCACGGCACTGGCACGGTGAGCATCGCCGTCTGGGAAAATCCCGACGTCCTCGTCGCCTTCAACGAGGGCTACGACCCGACGGTCTTCGCGGCCTCGGGCATTCCCGTCGACGTCGTGAGCCACAGCTGGGGTTCGGGCACGCCCATGCCGTATCCGGCGGCGGCCCGGGAAACGCTCCCGTGCCGCGCGCAGCGCCACGCCCCCGTCTTCGTCAAGGCGGCCGGCAACGACGCGCGCGCCGTGCCGACCGATTGCCAGACGGGCGCCTCCCACGTCATCGCAGCCGGCGGCGGCTTCCCTTCGCCCCCGACGCATCACGTCCTCTCCGCGAACGTGGTGGACGTCGAGAGCTACATGATGCCTCCATGGGCCGCCCGCGATTCTGTCGCGAACGTCCACGCTCCGGGGTCCTGGGGAGGCACGAGCTTCGCGACGCCGACGATTGCCGGCGCACTGAGCAAGGTCATCCTCGAGGTCCGCCGCGCGAGCGGCTACGACGGCGGCCTGACCGCGGACGGCTACGTGGATCCCCGCCTGGGGATCAAGGCGGGCGACCTCCGCGACGCGATGAACCGCACCGCGACCTACACCCCGAAGGCCCGGCACGTCTGGATCGACCCCGCGAACCAGATCCCCGTCAACCCGGCCGCTCCGTGGCTCCAGTGGGGATGGGGCTTCTTCGACGGCGCCGTCGCCGAAGACGCGATCGCGCACCTGCTCAAGACGCGCGTCGCCCCTGAGAAGCCCGCGGCCGCGAAGCTCCACATGGAAACGATCCATGCGGCGCGCTCGACGCTCTACGGTTGACGGCCGTGTCAACGCGGCCCTCTCCCTTTTTATGGTGGGAGCGTCGCGGCGGCTGCACTAGGTGTGCAGACTTCCGCGACGCGCATTCCCGTGACCGTCTCGTTCGTGTGTCCCGCTTGCGCGGGCGCGAACGCCACGAATCTCATCGCCCTCAGCCGGGCCGGCGGGATCGCCTGCGCCGTGTGCCGCAAGTGGCTTCGTGCGATGGACGTCGCGCGCGCCATGCACGCGCCCCGCGCCGCGCGGACGGTCGAGGACGGTCCGCCGCGCGTCCACGCGTCGCCGGCACGGCGCACCACGAACGCGCTTCCGCGCGCGCGGTGACGGACGCGCGCCCGGGGGGGTCTCAGGCTCGCCGTCTCGCCGCGAGCGCCGCGACGCCGAGCGCGCCCGCGACCAGCGCGAGCGCGGCGCCGGGCGTGGCCTGGGTCGGCGTCCCGATCGTCCCGCCCGTGGGCGGCGTCGAGGGCGTGTCGCCCTTCGACGGCACCCCGCTCTCCGCGAGCGCGACCTCCACGGTGTGGCTGTTCACCCCGTCGGTCGCGGTGACGCGCAGGCGCGGCGCTTCAGCGCCGGCGAAGAAGGCGGGATCGATCGTGACGGCCGGCGTTGCGAGGTCGAAGGCGACGTCGTGCCACGTGGCGCCGCCGTCGGGACTCATGGCGACGCCGTAGCGCAGCGCGTCGCCGTCGGCGTCCGTCGCGGTCCACGCGACCGGGAGCGGGCCGCTTCCGACCGCCGCCCCGGGTGGGGGCGTCGTGACCACGAGGACGGGCGCATGGGCCGTGACGTTGCGTGTCGCGAGCGGGCCGGCAGGGCCTTCGAGGTCGATCCGCGCGAGGCCCGCGGGGCGCTCGACCGCCATCGAGAACGGGATCAGGTGACGCGGCTGTCCCACCGTGTCGGCGAACGGGTGGTCGAAGGCGTACGTCGCGATCGCGGCGCCCCCGGCGTCGCGCAGCACGACGCGGTACGTTCCCTCCACGCCGGGCTCCCGGTCCGGGATGCCTTCGAACGTGAATCCGGGCTCGAACGCGGCCGCCAGGAACGCGCCGTCCTTCGCGATCCAGCCGCGGATCCCGACGAGCGTCGGGTCGGTGAGCGCGGGAATCTGCTTGAGGAGGTGCCAGTAGGTGCACTGCTCGATCCAATGCGGCGCCGTCCCGCTCATGACGCCGCCCTGGACGGGTCTCGGGACGCGGGCGGGCTTCGTGCCAGCGCTCACCTGGAACCCGTGTCCGTAGGAAACCCTTTTGTTGTGGTAGTCGACCGTGCATGCCGGCGCCTCGTGGAGCCACGCGTAGGCGGGGGTCGTGTGCGCGAACTCGTGCGCGACGACCCGGTGGCCCGTGTCGTCCGCGACGAAGAAGACCTTCGTGCTCGCGGCAAAGCCGGCCGCGGTCCCGACGGGCGGGTAGAGCCAATCCATCTCGGCCTTCGTGACGACGATCGCGATGCGGTCCGGCGTCGCGCCGGTCGCCCCGGTGCCGAGCTGCCACGACCCGGCCGCGAAGTGCGTCTCGACGCCCGCACGGACGCGCTCGACGAAGCACCAATCGAACGCGCCGATCCCTTCGGGGTGCGCGCAGTCGGTCGCGGCGAGCGCGGTGACGGCGCGAAGGTCGCGCACGACGGGTCTCGTCACGACGTGGAACCCGCCCGGGGGGAGCGGGAAATAATCGGGGATGTTCGCGGCGCTCTCGTCGGCGATCCGTCGCGCGGCCGCAGCGATGCCTTGCGCGGAGGCCTCCGGGCGCATCGTGACGCCGACGAAGTAGACGAGGGGCTCGCGGACCTTCGTCGCCGCGCCCTCGACCACGATCTGCGTTCCGGGGATGCGCTCGCCGCCCTTGCGGGCGAGCTCCATCGTGATCGTGTAACCCCCGGCCGCCTTCGGGAGGAAGTGCGGGATCGCGAGACCCTTTGATGTGTCGAGCGCGGCCTTGAACGCGCGCGGCGCACCGCAGGCGCCCAGGATCGGAAGGTCGCCGACCGCGATCTCCCCGAGCACGTTGGCACCGGCCCCGTCCCGGAGCGTCCATCGAACGACCGCGGGCGCGGCGACGCTGCCCGTCACGGTTCCCTCGAACAGGATGCGATCCCGCGAGCCGCGCACGCCGAAGAGCTGCGTGAGCTTCCCGACCACCATGTCGAGTTCCGCGCGGAGTCGCCTGTCATCGAGCACCGTGAGCTGCTTCCCGGCGAGGTCGGGAAAGATCTCCGGATTCTCGTCCTGCCACACGGCCTGGACGGGCTCGAAGGCTCCCTTCGCGGTTCCGCCGCATTCGAGCGCCTCGCCGAAGATCGCGGGCGGGGGGACGTCGCGCGGGTCGTCCCCATTCTCGTTGCCGCCGATGAAGGGGCCCGGGCCCTCGCCGCGGGTCCACGCGGGAGGCCCCGGGTCGAAGGCGGCGGACCCGCCCGCGTAGGTTCGCGTGACCTCGGTCCGTCCGTCGGAGACGACGACCGAGATCGTCCCCGGATGGGCGGCGGCGTCGTGCGGGCAGCGCGTCTCGTGGTCGTGCCGCCAGCGCGCCGTGGAGCCGAACGGCTCGAAATCGTCGCAGGCGCCGGACTGCGCGAGCGTCCACCGGTAGGTGAGCGGCTGCAAGTCGGGGGAGATGGCCTCGATCTCGTAGTGGGTGAAGGGCGGTTGGAGCACGGCGCGGATCTCGTGGACTTGGAGATTGTCCGAGGCGGCCGCCAGCGGGAGGGCGGCCGGAGCGCAGAGAACCACGATGAGGAGGAGGAGGAGGCGCGGCATGGAGGTCGCGCGGACAAGCCCGCTACGCTCGCTTGAAGGTGTCGCGCATCCGAGACCCTCCACGCTCCGGCAGGCATCGGTCGATCCCGCCGCGAGGATCGACGCCGCCTTCATGCGAAGCGGATACGTACGAGATCGCGATGGCCGCGAAGTACGTCGACATCGCATTCATCCCGATCGCGAAAAAGAACGTCCTCGCCTACAAGAAAATGGCCAAGCGGGCCGCGCGCGTCTGGCGCGACCACGGCGCGCTCCGATACCGCGAATGCGTGGGCGAAGACCTGACCCCAGACATGGGCGGGATGCCGATGCGGGCCTATGCCGCGCTCGCGGGTCTCGGAAGGAGCGAGACCCTCGTCATCGCGCAGATCACCTTCCGATCGCGCGCGCACCGCGACCGCGTGAACGCCAAGGTCATGGCCGACCCGCGGATGGGCAAGATCATGGGCGGAAAGCCGATCTACGACATGGGCCGGTTCACGTACGGCGGATTCGAGGTCCTGATCGACGCGTGACTGGAGACGTGCCCGGCAAGCTCGGATGGCGCACCCAACGCGCCGCAGACGGGCTCGCGTGCAACTCCTCGATGAACGCGGGATATCGCGGCGCCTCATGAGCGTCGCGCATCACCGTATGGGCGTGAGCGTCCGACGGGCGCGAGCAGGACGACGCGCAAGGTTATGCACGTTGACCGCCTGGCCTGCCTGATAGCATGATCCGTGTCCTCGCATTCTACGGGCAGAGACCCGGCGGTCGATTCGACTTCGATTATTACGCGAAGAGCCACATCCCGCTCGTCCAGAAACGCCTCTCGGGCTTCGGCCTCGTGAGCGCCCACCTCGAGAGGGGCGTCGGCGGCGTCGAGCCGGGCGCGCCTCCGAAATACGCGGCCATCGCGAGCTACGTGTTCAAGAATGTCGATGGGTTCCAGAAGGGTTTCGCGACCCACGGCGCGGAACTCATGGCGGACGTGCCGAACTATACCGACCTCGAGGCGATCATCCAGATCAACGACATCCTCGCCTGATCGCACGCCGGACCGGGGAGGGCGGCCGCGACGACACCGAGGGGCTTCGCGCGCCATCGCCATCCACGCAGGCGCTGGCTGAAAGGTCGCGGAAGAATCGCCTCCTTCGCTTCCCCGGCAGGCATGGCGCGCAGGCCGCGGTCGAGGTTGACTTCGCGATCGAGAATCCCGCTGGGAGCGCCGGGCGTGGCTGGCGCTTCCACCGTGACGTCAAGCGGGGCGGGCGACCCATGCCCGCGTCTCGGGCATGAGCGCCGATGCGAGGCCTGCGAGCGCGACGATGACGCCAGCGTACTCGAGCGGCTCGTCGGCGGAGAATGTGCGGAGAAGTCCGAGCGCGAGGAGGGCGACGAGCGTCCAGAGCGCCCAGCGCGCGCGGCGCAGCAGGAAGACGGCCGCGACCACGAGAACGGCGTCGCGCACGAACGTGCCGACGACGGGGCCCGTCGGCGCGCCCGTCGTCGCGAGGATGGCCGTGTCGGCGACGTCGAGGAGCGCGACGAGGAGCGCGGCGCCGGCGGCCGCGAGGACGACGGGGGGTGGCGTGTCGCGCACGAACGCCGAGCCCGCTCATCGCCCATGAACGTTTCCGGAGGCGGGCTCGCCCGTCGCAAGCGATAACCGCGGAGAGCGCGTTCTCGCTCCATGACCGCACAACCCCTTCCTCCGGACCGCACGCCTTCGGGCTGGGGGCGCGTCGCCGAGGCCTACGACGCGCGCGTCACCCCGGTCTTCGTCCAGTTCGCGAAGGATGCGCTGCGTCTCACCGGTCTTGCGGCCGGCGAGCGCGTTCTCGACGTGGCGGCAGGCACCGGCGCGCTCTCGATCGAGGCCGCCCGCCGCGGCGCGCGCGTCCTCGCCACGGATTTCGCGCCCGAGATGATCGCGCAGCTCGAGGCGCGCGCGAGGCGCGAGAAGGTCGACGTCGAGACGCGCGTGATGGATGGCCAGGCCCTCGCGGTCGACCCCGCGAGCTTCGACGCCGCCTATTCGGTCTTCGGGCTCATCTTCTTCCCCGACCGCGCCGCCGGATTCCGGGGAATGAGGCGCGCGCTCAAACCCGGCGGCCGATGTGCGGTCGTCGCATGGTCGACCCCGGACCGGCTCGACTGGTTCGCGGCCTTCGGAGCCGCCATGAAGCGTACCTTCCCGGACCACCCCCCGCCGCCCTCGCCGCCCGCGGTCTTCAGCTTGTCCGATCCCGGTCGCCTGAGGCGGGAGATGGAGGACGCGGGGTTCGTCGACGTCCGGGTGGAGACCGTCCGCCACCCGTGGATCGTGCCGTCGCTTTCCGAGGAGTGGCCGACGCTCACCACGACGAATCCGGTCGTCCCCGCATTCTTGACCGGTCTCTCGCCGGGCGAGGTGGAGCGGCTGCGCGTCGCGGTCCTCGAGGCGAGCGCCCGCTTCGCGCGCCCCGACGGGGCCATCGAGATGTGGGGCGAGGCGCACGTCGCGACGGGCCGCGCTTAGCGCTCCTCACGGATTCCAACGCGCCGCGAGCCTCGCCGTCGCCCGGGGCATCGGCTCCGAGCCGCGGAACAAGTGGATCGCGTCGTGTTCGTCGAAGCGGAACGCGAAGAAGGCGCGCCGATCGACGAGGACGTCCGCGAAATCCTTGACGTCCGAAGGCTTGTCGAAGCGGTCGCGCGAGACGACGGCCGCCTCGGGGAGGTCGCGGAGCGCCCTCAGGACGATGCGGTCGGCCTGGAAGCCCTTCGCGACCGAGTGGGGATACTGCGTATACCGCTTCTGGTACTCGTAGGGCTCGTCCATGAGGTGGAATAGGTTCCCGTCGCTCACCATGATGGGGACGTACCCGAGCTTGCGCAGCGCGTTCTCGCACGCGACGAGCCGCCAGAGCTTCGCCTTCGGCTCGTTCACCTTCGCCGTCGGTGGCGGGTCCCATCGGGCCACGTTCGAGGCGTCGACGAAGCACGCGAAGTGCGGCCACGCGAGCTTCTTGAACGAGGCGTCCTTGAGGCCGGCGCGCGCATAGGCGAGCCGGTCCTCGAAGGTCGGCGAGGGGAGGCCCGGCACGGCGCCCGTCGCGAGGAACGCGCGGTGCTCGTCGACGCGTCCGCCGCTCACGCGGGGCCCAGCGCGCGGGGCCGGAAAAAAGTGTCGGGCGGCGTTCGCGCCGCCCGGGCCCGTTCAGCGCCGGGAAGGCGGCGCGACCGCCTTCATGCCGTGGAAGTTCGCCATCATGACTTCGACGTCCTTCTCGTACGCCGCGTGCGGACGCGTCCATTCGACGACGTCCATGTCCTCGAGCGTCTCGAACGTGTGGCCCGGCGGAACGTGGTACACCTGGCCGGCCCGGATCTCGCTCACGCTCCCGTCCTTGTTGTGGACGCGGCCCGCGCCCTTGAGGCAGTAGCCCCAGTGTTCGGCCTGGCAGCCCCCGTCCGCGAGGCCGTCGAAGACGGGCCTCCAGTCGCCCTTCGGCCAGCGCTCGAAGGCGAGAAGCAGGTCGCCCATCTGGTCGGCCCGCACCTCGACGCCGCGTTCGTTCAGCGCGATCGCGATCTCGTTCCGGAATTTCGTGGTCGTCATGGTCTCACGTCGCCTTGTCGGCAAGGGACACAGGCCCGCGAAGGACATGGTCTCGCGGTCTGCGGGGGCGACCGCAGACCGGCGGAAGCTACATGCCTCGCGCGAAACGATGCGGGAAGGTGCCCGGGGACGACCTCCTCCAGCTGCTCTCGAACCCGACCAACCGGGCGATCCTCGCGCACCTCGCGGTCGAGCCGCTCTACACGCGGCGTCTTGCGGAGCTCGTGGGCCTCTCCGAGGAGGAGACGTCCCGTCGCCTGCGGTCGTTCGAGCGACTCGGCGTCCTCGCGGCGGAATGGGCGAACGTGGGCCGCACGGTGCGGCTCTATCGCCTTGTCCGCAAGAGCCTGGTGGTCAACCTCACCGGAGATGGGCTGAGCATCGAAGGCATCGATGGGGATCCAATGCCCGCCTTCCTGTCCGAATCGCCGCCGGCCGTCGCCTCCATCGTCGGGCGCGAGGTCGAGCTCGAGGCGCTTTCGGGCCTCGCCATGGATCGTCGCGCCGTCTGCCTCCACGGGCTGGGCGGCATCGGGAAGACGACCCTGCTTGCCGCCTTCGCCGCGCGGTGGCCCGGGCCGGTCGCGTGGCGGACGGCGGCGCCGGGCGAATCGGCGCCGCTGCTCCTTGCCCGGCTCGCCTCCGCGCTGCGACGGAAGGCGCCCGTCGAAGGTCTCGACGACGAGGACGACACGACGCTCGTCCACGCTGTGGCGCACGCCGCCTCCGCGCAGGGGGCCCTCCTCGTGCTCGACCGCGCCGAAGTGGCGACGGACGGCGCCGTCGACGCCTTCGCGGACGTCGCGCGCCGCCTGCGCGGGGGCGCCGCCATCGTGGCCGCCCGCGCCTTTCCGCGCGCCCTTCCCCGCGACTTCGCATCCTTCGAGCTCGGGGGGCTCACCCGGGAGGACGCGCGGCGGCTTCTCGGCGCGACCGGCGCGGAGGCGGAGCGGGCCGATCGGCTCCACGCCCGGTCGGCGGGTCATCCGCTCTCGCTCCTGCTCAGCCGGGATCGGCTCGCGTCGGATTCGGACGACCCGTTCTTCCTGGGGGACGACGTGCGGGCCTTCCTGACCGACGATGTCCTCGCGGCCCTGCCCGCAACCGATCGGGACGCCGTCCTCGCGCTCGCCGTCCTCGAGGTCCCGTTCTCCGAGAAGGAGGCCGAAGACGTCGCGGAAGTCGCGCGCGGGCACGACCTCCTCCTGCGCCTCGCCGCGCGCGGACTGGCCACGCGCACGCCCGATGGATGGATGGTGCACGACCTCGTGCGCAGCGTCCTCTCGCCGCTCGCCCCCCGTTCGGCTCGGTCGCGCGCCGCGAAGATGCTCATGGACGACCGCGATCCCGCGCGGGGCCTGGAGGCCTTGCGGCTCGCGCTTGCCGGGGAGGATCCGAAGGCCGCAGGCGCGGTCGTCGTGCGGGAGGCCGTGGAGCGGACGTACCGCTTCGTGGAGCACGGCTTCGGGGACGCGTATGCCCGGCTCCTTCTCGAGGCCTCTGAGACCGTTGCATCCAAGGAGATCCGCGCGGCGGCGCTCATCGAGCGGGCGAACCTCGCTCGGCGGGACGGAGGCGACAGCGCCGCCCTCCTTGCGCGGGCCGAACCCTTCGCGCCCTCCCGGGGCCCCCTCGCGGCGCGTTTCCTGATCGAGAGCGCCGAAGAGGCCCGTCGCGCGGGGGATCCCCCGCGCGCGCTCGCCCTCTACGATCGCGCGGCCGCCGAGTCGACATCCCCCAATCTCACGGCCGACGCGCTGCTTGCGCGCGCGCTGCTTCTGGAGGAGACGGATGGCGGTCGCGCGCGAGAGGCCCACGAGCGCGCGCTCGAGGCCGCGGAGCAGACCGACGATCCGAGGCTCATCTCGTTCGCCTACAGCGGCGCGGCGCGCGCCGAAACGCAACGGGGCGGGGACGGCCGGGCCTGGGCCGAGGAGGCGCTGAGGCTCGCGCGCGTCGCGCGCAACCTGCGCGGAGAGGTCCTCGCGCGCACGGCGCTCACCGAGAGGGCCGTGATCCGCGGCGGTCCCGGGGAGGCCGCGTTAGGGCTTCTCCACGCGCGCGAGACGCTCGCGGTCGCGCGCCGCCTCGGCGACACGTGGCTTCTGGCCTGCGCGCTCTGCGACGTCGCGATCCTCGCCACGAGGTCGGGACATCACGACGAAGCCCTGGCCGCGGGCAAGGAGGGGATCGAGGCGGCCCGGCTTGTCGCAAGCCCGTATCTCGAGCTTGGAGCCGCCTCGGGGTTCGCGGATGCGTGCGTCGCGACGGGCCGCGCGCCCGAGGGCCGCGACGCGATCGCGGCCGCGACCGCGACGTTCGAGTCGGCGGTCGTCGAGACGCCGCCGTATCTCGCCTTCGCATGGACCTCGCTCGCCGCGGCGGAGGAGGCGTGCGGGCACGCGGGGGCCGCGGCCGCCGCGAAGCGTCGGGCGCGCGAGGTCGCGGGCGCGCGGTCGGGGTGAAGGGGCTTCACTCGATCCGCGCGTCGACGCGCGTCTCGAGGCGGGAGACGACGCCCGCGGGCCCCCAGAACGTTCCCGTCACGGGCGCGGCCTCGGCCACGGAGCCTGCCGCGACGGCGACGTGGCGGTCCTCGACGGGGCGTCCATCCGTGGGATCGAACCCCCGCCAACCGTGCCCGGGAATCCAGGCTTCGGCCCACGCGTGCAGCTCCTGGCCCTGGCGCGTGGCCTCGATCACGCGATATCCGCTCACGAATCTCGCGGGAACGCCCAAGAGGCGACAGGCGGCCACGAAGAGGACGGCGAAATCGCGGCAGGCGCCCTCCCGAGCGTCGAGCGTCGCGCGCGGCGTCCACGGCGATCCTTCGTGGCGGACCCGGTGCTGGTGCGTGGTGTGGATGCGCCTCGCGAGGTCGCCGAGGAAGGGGAGCGTCTCCCAGGAGGCCCCCTGGGCGACGTCGAGGGCGAACCGCACGACCTCGGGGTCCTCGTCGCGCGGCAGGCGCCAGGCGCGGGCGCCTTCTGGAAGGAGCGCGGGGTCCCGCCACGGCAGACGCGGCGCGGAATCGATGGGGGGAAGGGGCATCGTCTCGACGAGGGATTCCGTTTCGAGGACGAATCGCTCGAGCCCGGCCTCGGTCGCGAGGGTCGTCGCCCAGAAGCCCGAGGCATCGAGGGCCTCCGCGACCTTGGCGTCGGCGGGATCGACCGCGAGGGCCCAGGAAAGGAGGCGTTGGCGGGCGTCGGTCGCGGGCTTGAGCCGCACGACCTGGGGATCGAGGCGCACCGGCGCCGAGTAGCTGTAGGCCGTGCGGTGGGCGATCCGGATCCTCATTGCGGGGCCTCCCGGCGCGTCGCGGCCGGGATCGCCCGCGGCGCGAAGAAGCTCTCGTGGATGCCGTCGCCCACGTAGCGGATCTCGCTCAGGACGCGCTGGAGGAATTCGTGGAGCCCGACCGCGAACACGTCCTCGATCTCCAGATAGTCGAATTCGCTCCTCAGGCGGCCGAGCCGCTTCTCCGCCGCGTTGCGGAAGGCGTGGCCCGGGGTTCCCGTGATGCGATGGAGCGATTCCTCGGCGGTCGCAAGCGAGCTTCGGATGGAGCGGGGGAAGTCGCGCGACAGGATGAGGAAGTCTGCGACGTCGCGCGGCGTGATCCGGCGGCGCCGCTCCTTGCGGTACATCTCGAGGGCGCTTGCGGATTTGAGGACCGCCTGCCACTGCAGGTCGTCGAAGGGGCTCCCGACGTCCTCGAGGCTCGGGAGGAGAACGTAGTACTTCACGTCGAGGATGCGCGCCGTCTTGTCCGCGCGCTCGAGCAGCCTGCCGAGGCGGCCGAAATGCCACGCCTCGCCGTGCGACATCGTCGCGTCCATGATGCCGCCGAAGAGGTGGCTGTCCATCTTCACCCGCGCGAAGAAGTCTCGAGGGTCGTCGAGCACGTTCCCCTTCGCGACCGCCTCCTCGACCGCGAGGTAGCTCACGTTCACCTGGGTCCACATCTCGCTCGAGATGATCTCCCGGACGCTTCGCGCGTTCTCTCGCGCCATGCGGAGGCAGGAGAGGATCGAGTTCGGGTTCGACGCGTCGAACGTGAGGAAGCGGATGACGTTCGCCTTCGACGGCTCCTTGTAGCGCGCCGCGAACGCCGCCTCGTCGCCCGCGGTCGCGACGAGCGGCATCCATTGCTGGTGCGCGGCGTCCATCTCGAGCATCAGGTTGAGGTTCACGTCGATGAAGCGCGCGACGTTCTCCGCGCGCTCGATGTAGCGGTTGAGCCAGTGCACCTGGCTCGCGACGCGGGAGAGCATCAGGCGCCCTCCGGGCCGAGGACCCACGTGTCCTTGCTCCCGCCTCCCTGGCTGGAGTTCACGACGAGCGAGCCCTTCCTGAGCGCGACGCGCGTGAGGCCGCCGGGGACGACCTTGATCTCGCGGCCGTGGAGCACGTACGGGCGGAGATCGACGTGGCGCCCCTCGAACGTGCCCCCCACCCGAGTGGGAACGCGCGAGAGCGCGAGCGTCGGCTGGGCGATGTAGTTGCGCGGATTCTCCTCGATGCGCTTGGCGAACGCTTCGCGCTCGTCCGGCGTCGCGTGCGGCCCGACGAGCATTCCGTAGCCGCCCGATTCGTTCGCGGCCTTCACGACAAGCTTGTCGAGGTTCGCGAGGACCTCGGCGCGCTCCTTGTCGTCCCAGCACACGAGCGTCGGAACGTTCGGGAGGACAGGCGTTTCGCCGAGGTAGAATCGGATCATCTTCGGGACGTAGGGGTAGACGGCCTTGTCGTCCGCGACGCCCGTGCCGGGGGCGTTCGCGAGCGCGACGTTCCCCTTCTCGAACACGTCGATGAGGCCCGCGACGCCGAGGAGGCTGTCCTCGCGGAAGGCCTTCGGGTCGAGGAAGTCGTCGTCGATGCGCCGATAGATGACGTCCACGCGCCGGAGGCCGCGCGTCGTCCGCATCTTGACCTCGTCCCCGTCCACCACGAGGTCGCTGCCTTCCACGAGCTCGATGCCCATCTTCTGCGCGAGATACGAATGCTCGAAGTAGGCGCTGTTGTACATGCCGGGGGTGAGCACGACCACGGTCGGATCGCGACGATCGGAGAGCTGCGTCAGCGTTTCGAGGAGCAGGTTCGGATAGTTCGCGACCGGTTGCACGTTCGCGCGCTCGAAGAGCTCCGGCAGGACCTTCTTCATGATCTCCCGGTTCTCGAGCACGTACGAGACGCCCGAGGGCGTGCGGATGTTGTCCTCGAGCACGTAGAGCGCGCCGTCGCCGTGGCGCACGAGGTCGATGCCGCTCACGTGGCACCACACGTCGCGGGGCGGCCGCACGCCGACGAGTCGGGGCCTGAACCCGCGGCTCGATCGCACGAGGTCCTCGGGCACGATGCCCGCCTTGAGGATGCGCCCTTCGCCGTACACGTCCGCGACGAAGGCGTTGAGCGCCCGGATGCGCTGCTCGAGGCCGCGCGCGACGTGGGTCCATTCCTGCCAGCGCACGATGCGCGGCACGATGTCGAAGGGGAAGATCTTCTCTCGCCCGGCCTTGTCGCCGTACACCGTGAACGTGATGCCCTGGTTGAGGAACGCGATGTCGGCCGCGCGTTGCCGCCGGGCGAGCTCGGCCTCCGAGAAACCCGAGAAGGCCTCGACGAGGAAGGCGTTCCCGGGCCGCGGCGTGCCGTCGGGGGCGAACGTCTCGTCGTAGAATCCTTCCGTGTCGTAGGCGCCGAGCCTCAGAGCGACCTCTCCGTATCCCCGCCGATGGGACTCGGGTCATATGTATCCATGGACCCGGGGCCGAGGGCGGGCGACAGCGATTTGCCGCCCGCCCGCGCTCGCGGACGCATGTCCATCGTCCGGGAACTCGACTGCATCACGCTCCACGTGACCGACCTCGAGGCCTCGCGCCGGTTCTACCGCGACGTCATGGGGTTTCGCGAGCTCGTCTTCGCGCAAGGCCTCCTCGTCTTCGCGCTTCCGGGGGGCGCGCGCCTCTCGATGCACGTGCAGGAGCCCGGCGAACCGGGCCGCCCCGCCGGCACGGTGAGCGGGCTCATGTTCGGGGTCGACGACTGCGCGAAGGCCGTCGAGGCGCTGCGCGGCCGCGGCGCCGACGTGCTCGAAGGCCCCTGGAAGGCGCCTTGGGGGCCCACCTACGCGACGGTCGCGGACCCGAGCGGCAACGAGTTCCTGCTCATCGAGCGGGACCGGCCGCTCCCGGCGCCGTGAACGCCGGAGCGGTCCGCGCTCTCGCCGCGCGCGCCGCGGGCCGCGGAGGACGTCACGCGCCGAGCGCGCGGCGGAGCTCCTCGGGGAGGGCCGCGAGCTCGATCTCGACGAGGCGGCGCGCGTGAAGCTCGCCGTAGGCCGCGCCGTCGGGATGGGGGAAGGCCTCGAGCGCGCCCACGACGGCGTTCGCGAGCGCGCCGCCCGCGGGCGCGCGGCCCGCGCGCTCCTCGCCGGCGAGGCGCGCGGCCTCCCGCATCACGAAGCCCCGGAACCGGCGCGTCCACGCGTAGCCGTCGCCCGCGCGCTCGAGCGCGCCCCAGGCGACGAGTTCGTCCTCGAGCCCCGATGCGGGAAGAGGCTCCATGGGAAGGCAAGGGTTCCGGGAGGGTTTGAACGCTTCCGCTTCGCGGCCTCCGACGCCGGGCGGGGCGTCGATCCCGCTCAGGTGAGCCGCGAGAAGCGCCGCACCGCGAGGAACCCGAAGACGGCCGTGATCCCCGCGCACCAGAGGAGCGTCAACCAACCCGCGTCGCCCATGGGGGTACCGAAGGAGGCCGCCCGCACGGCGTCGGCCGCGAGGGTGATGGGGCTCTGCTCGGCGAAGGCCCTGAGCCACGCGGGCATCGTGTCGATCGGGACGAAGATGCTCGACGCGAAGACGAGCGGAAACGCCCACGTGAAGCCCGCGATCTCGGCGGTCTGCGTGTCGCGCACGAGAAGCCCGATCGTCGCGGCGATCCACGAGAACGCGAGCCCGACCGCGACCGTGATCGCGAGACCGAGGACCGCGTCTCCGACCGTGCCGTGGAAGCGGTAGCCGATGAGGTAGCCGACGCCCGCCATGATGAACACGGAGAGCGTGTTGCGCAGGGTGTCGCTCAGCGTCCTCGCGGCGAGGACGGTCCCGCGCGCGATCGGGAGGGAGCGGAAGCGGTCCATGACGCCCTTCTGGACGTCCTCGACGATGCTGATGCCGCTCATGAGCGAGCCGAAGACGACCGTCTGCACGATGATGCCGGGGATGAGGAAGTCCACGTACGATCCGCCGGGCGTCGAGATGGCGCCCCCGAAGACGTACGCGAAAAGCACCGTGAACATGATCGGCTGGATGATCGCGAAGACGATGAGCTGCGGGATGCGCACGTAATGCATGAGGTTCCGCCACGTGAGCAGCATCGTGTCGGAGACGGCCCATCGGGCGCGCTGGCCGAGGCCGGGGGACCCGACGTTCACGCGGACCCCTCCTCGGCCTCGGCCGCGCGGCCCGTGATCGCGAGGAAGACGTCGTCGAGGCTCGGGCGCCTCAGCGCGATGTCCGTCGTCTCGATCTTCGCCTCGTCGAGCGCGCGCACGGCGGCCGCAAGCGTCCGCGTGCCCTCCGTCGCGGGAAGGTGCGCCCTCAGGCGCGCCGCGTCGACCGTGGCGCCGAGCGGGGCGAGCGCGACTTGCGCGGCCTCGGCCTGCGCCGGGTCCGAGAGGTGCACCTCGACCACGTCGCCGCCGACCTTCCGCTTGAGCTCGCTCGCGGTGCCTTCCGCGATGATGACGCCGCGGTCCACGACGGCGATGCGGTCCGCAAGCCGGTCCGCCTCCTCGAGGTACTGCGTCGTGAGGAGGATCGTCTTTCCTTCGCGGCGCAGCCCGTCGATGATGGACCAGAGCGCGAGGCGCGAGCGCGGGTCGAGGCCCGTCGTCGGCTCGTCGAGGAAGAGCACGGTCGGGTCGCCGACGAGGCTCGCCGCGAGGTCGAGCCGGCGGCGCATGCCTCCCGAGTACGTCCGCGCGGGGCGGTCGGCCGCCTCGAGGAGATCGAATCGCGCGAGGAGGTCGTCGGCGCGGCGGCGCGCCTCGGCCTTCGGGAGGTGGTGGAGGCGCGCCGCGAGGACGACGTTCTCGCGGCCCGTGAGCGACTCGTCGACGGCCGCGTACTGTCCCGCGAGGCCGATGACGCGGCGGAGCGCGGACGCTTCGCGCGCGACGTCCAGGCCCGCGACCGTGGCGACGCCGCCGTCGGCGCGGAGGAGCGTCGCAAGGATGCGGACGAGCGTCGTCTTGCCGGCGCCGTTCGGGCCGAGGAGCCCCAGGATGGTGCCCTCGCGGACCTCGAGGTCGACGCCCTTCAGGGCCTCGGTCCTGCCGTACGCCTTGCGGATGTCGCGGGCGACGATGACGGGTTCTGCCACACGTCGGCGAGCGACGCTCGCCCTATTTCAAGCCGTCGCGCGGCGCGCGTCGGATTCGCTACCCCTCGCGCCGCGAGCGCTTGTATTCCTTCGCCCCGCGGATCATCCTCGAGCCCGCGCGTCCGAGGCGGCGCTCGGTCTCCTCCCGGCGCTCGCTCGCAGGGCGACGTCCATGTTGGCGGCGAGCGTCTGGGCCGCGTGCGTCGCGCCGCTCGCCTTGCGCGCGATGACGCCTCGCCGCGGGAGGATCGCGACGATCGTCGGGGGAACGGCGCCGCGCGCGGGCGCGGGCGCGACCCAGTCGCCGACCACCACGTCCGCCGCGCCGCGCGCGATGCGCAAAGACCGTTACCGGCCCGTCTCGACGATGATGGCGTGTGAGGCGGTCGCGCCGCAAGACGTGCGCCGCGCGGAGACGGGAGTCGCCGAGGGCGGCGAGGGCGGTCCGACGGTCGGGGCCGGTCCCCAGGCTTCGCAATCCAAAAGGATCGCCGCCGGATCGCGCACGCCACGCTCAAGCCCGTCGCCCACCGGAAAGGCTATGCCGCCACCACGACCGAACGATACGCATGATCGTCGATTCCGTCATGACCCGGAAGGTCGTGACGATCGCCCCGCGCGCCTCCGCCCGCGAGGCCTCGCGCCTCATGCGCGCGAAGGCGATCGGCTGCCTCGTCGTGGTCGACGGCGGGGCGCCGCTCGGCGTCGTGACCGAGCGCGACCTCGCGTTCCGCGTGCTTGCGGAAGGTCGCGACCCCGACGGGACCCGCGTCGCGGACGTGATGAGCGCGCCGGTCGCGACGGTCGATCCCGCCGCCTCGATCGAGGAGGCCGCGATGCGCATGAAGCAGCTCGGCGTGAAGCGTCTCGTCGTCTGCCTCGACGGGGAGGTGAGGGGACTCGTGTCCGCGACCGACATCGCGTACGCGGAGCCCGAGATCGCGCGGAGCTTCGTCGATGGCTGGATCAAGGCGCAGTGGCGCGACTGACGGCCGCGTCGCGCGCGCTCGTTCGATCAAGCGCAGCCGCTGACGCGTCGCTTGTCGCGGCTCAGCGGTCGTGACCCGCGCGCTGCGCCTTCGCGGTCGCGCTGTCGCCCGCGCGCGCCGAGGGGGCCGCGGGCGTAAGCGACGTCGGGGCCTCGTAATCGAGGTTCCACCACACGAGGAGCGTCGCCCAGTTGCGCGAGTTGGGGTCGGTGATGTAGGCCGGCATGACGCCCGCGACGGTCATGCCGCTCCTCAGCTGCGGGGTGAGCGTGCGGTCGGTGCGCTCGCCGCGCAGCACGCTCCGCACGTACGCGCTCGCCGACATCTCGCCCGCGTGCTTCACGTATTCGGGGATACGCCCGCCCGTCACGAAGGCCCGGAGGTTGCGGCGCCGGATCAGGTCCTTGCGCAGCTCGTAGAGGTGCCTGCCGATGCCGCGACGCCGCGCATCCGGATGGACCATGACCTCCGTGCCGTAGAGGGCGTCGCCCGAGGGATCGTGCGTCGTCAGGTAGCCGCCCCCCGTGATCTCGCGCCACTTGTGGGGGGTCAGGGCCGCGGCGAGCGGGACGAGCAGCGTGGTCGCGCTGCCCACGAGCCGGCCGTCGATCTCGGCGACGAACTGGCCTTCGGGGAATTTGTCGACGTGAGCCTCGAGCATCGCCGGGATCCAGTGCCGCTCGGGCGGAATGCCGGGAAAGCTCGCGGCCTCGAGACGGATGAGCTCGGGCACGTCCTCCTTGCGCATCGCCCGGTAGCGGACGGGCGACTTCGTCACCGGCTCGCCCTCCGCTTCTCGTGCCGGTCGAGGTCGAACCACTCGATCGCGTTGCCCGAGAGCAATCGCCGCTCCTCGTCCTCGTCGAGGTCGAGCGAGCGCACGAAGCGGATGTACGGCGACATCGCGACGAGCGGCCAATCGGTCCCGAACAGCAGATCCTCGGGGTCGCCCGCGTAGAGGATGAGGTCGCGCACCTGGTCGGCAAGCCAGCGCTCGAAGCGCGCCTCGAAGTTGCCGAGGATAAGGCCGGAGATGTCGGCGCGGACGTTGTCGTTCTTGTAGATGAGCTCCGCCGTGTCCCTGAACCACGGGTTTCCGAGGTGGCAGATCACGATCTTGAGGTCCGGGTGGTCGACCGCGACGTCGTCGAGGTGGAGCGGGTGGCTGTACTTCAGCTTCCCGATCTTCGTGAACGTGTCGCCCGTGTGGAACATGACCGGCACGCGGTATTTCGCGGCGAGGTCGTAGATCGGCTCGCACAGGCGGTCCGTCGGATAATAGTGCTCGTAGCCGGGGTAGAGCTTGAGCCCGATGGTGAGCCCCTGCCTCAATCGCTCCTCCGTCGCGCGCAGGTCGAAGGGCGCGCCCCCCGAGAGCGAGATCCCCTCGACCACGAAAAGCTCAGGGTGGGGCTTGACAAGGTCGAGGACGCGATCGATGCGGGGGCGCTGCTCGTTCGCGAGGTAGGACGTGAGGATGAAGGCCTTCGCCACGCCGTTCGACTTCATGTCGGCGAGGAGCTTCTGCAGGCTTTCCTCGGTCGGCACCCGGTCGTTCGTGTAGTCGTTGAGGTGGACGTGGCAGTCGACGATCAACGGCCCTCCGAAGGGTCCGCTCCTTAAAGGGCCTATCGTCGCGGCCATTGTCGGACGGCCATGCGTCGCGCAAGAAGCTTCATGTTGCGGCCATGGCTCATCGCCCCCGGATCCCCTCCATGACCAAGCGTCTTCTCGTCCTCCCGCTCGCGCTCGCGGTCGTCCTCGCCGGCTGCATCGGGGCCGGGTCCGAGCCCGTGGCGCCGGGCACGACGGGCCCGTCGAAGCCGACCCTCCCGACGCCTCCGGTCGCGAACGGGACGGAAAACCTCACCGTCCTCGAATCCAAGGAGTCCTTCACGCTCACGCTCGCGCATACGCGCCTCGCGAGCGTGTCCCTCACGACAGGATCGAAGAACTGCCTCGATATCTCGTTCGACCAGAACGCGACCTTCGTCGGCGGTAGCGCCGTCTTCACGTGGACCTCGGCAGACCAGTTCTCGCAGAAGCTCGAGGCCCGGTTCTACGACTCGACGAACGCGTCGAAGCCCACCGCGAAGGTGGTCGGGCCCTCACCGATCACCCTGGAGATCCCCGCGGCGGACTTCACGAACCGCTCGAGCCCCCGCGTCCTCATCCAGGCTCCCGTTGGCGAGAACGCGGTCATCCGCGACCTCCGCGTGAACCTGGATCTCGTGCTCCTCTACGCCTCGACCGAGGATCCCATCTACGCGACGATCGTCTGCAGCCAGAACGCGTGATCACGCGCGCTCGTCCTCGGGGCCCGCCTCGGGCTCCTTGAGGATCGCGGACGCGAGGCTCGCGGCGAAGACGCCGACGAAGGCGACGCCGAGCACCTGCAGGATCCCCGCGAGGATGCGCCCTCCGGATGTCCGCGGCTGGAAATCCACGTAGCTCGTCGTCGTGAAGAGGTTGAGGCTCCACCAGAGCGCGTCCTCGAGGCGGGCGAGACGCGGGTTGACCTGCCCCTCGACCACGTTCGCGCCGAGGCCCCCCGCGACGACGATGAGCAGCCCCGCGACGAACAGCCCCACGACCTGCGCGCGACGCGCGACGCGCGCGACGTAGCGACGGAGGCCGCGGATGCGCGCGACGGTCCCCGCGACGCGCAGGAGACGGGCGACGCGGAGAAGGCGGACGAGCCGCAGGGCCCGCAGCACGCTCACGCCTTCGAGGCCCGCCACGATCCCGCCCGTGACCGGGATGAGGCTCGGAAGCTCCCACCAGTGCGACCGCGTGTAGGCCGCCGGGCGGCCGCTCGCGCGCGCCTTCGCCGCGAAGTCGATGACGAAGTACACGACGATCCCGAGGTCGACGGCGTCGAGCAGCGTGAAGGCGGGGTCGGCGCGGGGACGGAGGAAGTCGTGGACCCCGATCGCGACGCTCACGAGCGCGAGCGCGGAGAGGCCGATGTCGCGGCGGATCTGCCGCACGTTGCGTTCCGCCTCGTCCGCCACGCCCCGGGGTGGTCCGAGGCCCGGAAAAGGGTGTTGCCTGGGGGGCGGTTCGAGCAACAACCTTCTTGAGCCCCCCTCGCGGTCGAAGGGGCATGCGAGGAGCCCTCCTTCTCGTCGCCACGCTCTCCTTCGCCGCGCTTTCCGGCTGCATCTCGGCCCCCGGAGCGGACGCGGATCCCGCCTCGTCGGACGTCCCGGCACGATCCGGTCCCGCGTGGGGCGTCCCGATCCCCGAAGCGATCGCGGGTCTGAAGCCGGTCGCGCGCGCCCTCGAGGTGCCGATCGGCGCGGGCCTCTGGGTCGACGGCGACCACGCGTACGTCTCGAGCCTGCGTGAGGGCCTCACGGTCGTGAACGTGAGCGACCCCGCGAAGCCGCGCGTCGTCGCGACGCTCAAGGACGTGGGCGGCGGAACGAGTCTCTACGCGCGCGACGCGGACGTCGCGCACGTGGGCGACCGCACCATCCTCGTGCTCGCGGGCCAGGGCCAGGGCCTCCACGTCGTCGACGTGACCGCGCCCGAGACGCCCCGGTACATCGCGACCATCGACGTGAAGCCGAACCATAACCTTGCCGTCCACCCGACGCTGCCGCTCGTCTACAACAGCGCCTCGACGGGGAAGGGCGGACAAGTGGACGTCGTGGACCTGTCGAACCCCGACGACCCGAAGGTGCTCGGGGCCTTCGGCACGCACGGCTGCCACGACATCACGTTCCACACGAGCCCCGAGAAGGAGCGCCTCTACTGCGCGGGCGTCGACGTCACCGAGATCTGGGACCTCGCGGATCCGCTCAAGCCCACGCTTATCGTGACGATCGAGAACGACGCCGCGAAGTCGTACGGCCTCGGCCTCCACCACTCGGCGTACGCGACCCGCAACGGCACGCTCCTCATCATCGGCGACGAGACGTGGGGCGGATCCGGGCCCGGCTGCGGCGCGAACACGCCCGCGGGCTCGACGTTCCTCGGGTCGCTCTGGTTCTACGACGTCACGGACGAGAAGAAGCCCGTCCTGCTCTCGAACATCGCGCCCTCGGCGCCCGTCGGCGAGTACGCGACGGGCATCGTCGGGGGCGTCGACCCCTCGAAGCCCCCGTCGCCCTTCGGGGTCATCGGTGCGCTCTCGTGCACGAGCCATTTCGGGAGCTTCGTGCCGGGCCACGACATGCTGGTGTGGGGCTTCTACCGCGCGGGCGTCGTGCTCATCGACTATTCCGACGCGAAGCGGCCCGTCATCGTCGACCAGTGGTCGACGGGCGCGAACGTGTGGGACGTCAAGATCCTGAACGGCTACATGTTCACGGGCGACCTCGCCCGCGGCCTCGACGTGCTCGAGTTCAGGGCGAAGGTCTGATCACCCGCAGGCCGCGAGGCCCTGGGCGGTCGCGAAGGCGCCGCCCTCCTTCGCCGCGAGGACCGCGTCCTGGAACGCGCGCTGCGTGATGTAGGTGCCCGTCACGAGGCCGGCGCCCACCGAGATGGCGAGGACGCCGAAGAGGACCCAGGTGACGGGCATCGCGCCCTTCGCGCGGAGCGTCATGGCCCCGCCGAGGAGCACGAGGACGTAGGCGAAGTCCAGGATGAACCAGTCCCAGGGGAAGCCTGCGCCGCACACCGGTCAGGTCTCCCGTGCGTCTGATATAGAAATATTGTGGTGGGACCCCGCGGTCCCAAACCTGGATGGCTTCGATATCAAGCCAATCGTTCGAGAACGCCCGTCGCGAGGAGGTCGCGGAGCAGGACGCGGGCCCGCCAGGGATCGCGGCTCGTCTCGACCGCGAAACGCGCGTGGACGGGGCGTTCGGCGACGAGGACGAGGTCGGCCTCGAGGACGTCGAGCTCGGCCGAGACCACCTCGTCGCCGGCGCGCGCCAGGAGCACGACGCCGCGCTCGCGCCGCACGGGCGCGCGCGCGCGGCGCGCGAGCGCCTCCACCTGCTCCGCGAGGTTCGTCGCGACCGCGAGCACGGCGTGACCGCGGCCGAGGGTCACGAGGTCCTCCGGATCGACGTCGCTTGCGCCCGCCGCGGGACGCTCGGGCGCGGGCCCCTCCTCGAGGCGTCGCACGGCGGCCTCGTAGCGCGCAAGGTCGAGCACCGCCGCCGCGTCCGGATCCGCGGGAACCGCGGCCGAGCGCTCGGCGATCCAGTCCGCGAAGGAACGCCCGGAGGCGGACGCGAGCCACGCGTCGAGGGTCATCGGACCCGCGAAACGGAGCGTGAGGGGATGGGCCCGCTCGACGGCCGCGCGGAGGTCCCCCTGGGCGGGGCTCGCATCGGTCGATCGGAGCCGCCCGGAGGCGGCGCGGGGCGCGTCGGTTCCCATGCGGATCGGGCCGGTCCCGGTCCCTTTCGGACCCGCGGGGTCTTGAAGCGTTCGGAACCGGCGGTCCTTCAGAGCATGTAACGGACGTCCGAGGCATGGGTCGGGTACGCGTAGAGTCCCTCCCGGAGGTCCGCGGCCGTGAGGCCGTGACGGATCGCGAGCGCGAAGAGGTTCACGACCTCCTCCGCGCCGTGACCCAGGAGGTGCGCGCCGAGGATGCGGCCGCTCCGTTCCTCCACGAGCACCTTGAAGCCGGACGCGCGCTCGGCGATGCGGCGCGAAGAGGCCCAGGAGCCGCTTTCGCCCTTCTTGACCTCGAAACGCAGGCTGCGCTCGCGCGCCTCCGACTCGAGAAGGCCGACGCGCGCGATGGGCGGGTTCGCGAACGCGACGCTCGGAAGACCCCGGTAGTCGGGCACCACGACGTTGCCCTCGAGGAGGTTGCGCGCCGCGGCCTCGCCCTCGATCGTCGCGACCGGCGTGAGGGGCGCGCCGTCGGCCGCGGCGGCGTCGCCCGCCGCGTACACCGCGGGATTGGACACGCTCTGAAGATGACGCGTCACGGCGACGCCCCGCGACGCGCGCTCGACGCTCCCGCGCCCGAGATCGAGGTCGTCGAGGTCCGGCACCCGGCCGGCCCCGTGCACCACCATGTCCGCCTCGATCGCACCGCCGCGATCGCCGCCGACGCGGACCCTGAGGGCGTCGCCGGCCCGCTCGACCGCGACCACGGGCGAACGCACCCTCAGGTCCACGCCGGCTTGCCGCGTCGCGTCCGAGAGCGCGTCCACGAGGTCCGGGTCGAAGCCCTCGAGCGGTCGCTCCCCCCGGTGCAGGATGGTCGCGCGGGCGCCCGCGACCGCGGCGACGTGCGCGAACTCGAACGAGACGTAGCCGCCCCCGATGAAGACGATGCGCCCGGGGAGGCGATCGAGGGCCAGGAAATCCTCGCTCGTCGAGACGAGCGCCTCCCCGGGGATCCCGAGGGGCCTCGGCATTGCGCCCGCCGCGACCACGACGTGGGACGCGTCGAGCCGCTCGTCGTCCACCGCGAGCGCGCGCGGACCCACGAAGCGGGCGACGCCGCGGTAGGCCGCGATGCCCTGCTCCTCGAAGGACCGTGCGCGGGCCTCGGGGACGGGGTCCGTGAACGCGCGCTTCGAGGCGGCGAGGGCCGGCCAGTCGACGACGACGCCGCCGGGGTCCACGCCGCGGCCCTCGAGGCGCCGCGCGGCGTCGACCGCGGAGGTGGCCGCGACGAGGACCTTCTTCGGGTCGCACCCGCGCAGCGCGCACGTGCCTCCGAAGGGACGCTTGTCGACGACGGCGACGGACCGTCCGGCCTCGCGGCACGCGGAAGCGACGGTGAGGCCCGCCGCGCCCGACCCCACGACCACCACGTCGAAGGACGGCATGCCGAGGACGACGGACGCCGACCTGCATCAATCCCTCGTCGACGCAAGGCGCGAAGGTGAAGGGGGGACGCGCCCATGCGGCTTCACGGAGACTTCCATGTCGACGAACGACGCCGTCCACGACGTCCGCTCGGCGGGCGAGCGCATGTCATCCAGCCCGCGCGACGAGGGCGAGCTCCGCCGCCTCGCGCGGCTCGCGACCGCCGACCTGCTCATGGTCCTCCTCGCGATCGCGTCCCTCGTCCTGCTCGCGGTCGACGAGTTCAACGTGATCGGACCGCAGTGGCACGACGAGGTGGTCATCCTCGACCTCGTCATCGTGCTCATCTTCGTCGCGGAGTACATCTGGCGGCTCACCCAGGCGCGACCGCCCACGCGATTCCTGTTCAAGAACTGGTTCGAGCTTCTCGGGATGGTACCCCTCATCCTGCTCGAGGCCCTCGAATCGCTTCCGCAGTTCGCGTTCCTCCGGGCGTTCCGGCTCATCCGCGTGATCCGGCTCGGCGCCGCCCTCGCGCGCTTCGTGCGCGCGTACAACGCCATCGTGGGCGATCGCGCCGCGGAGATGCTTTTCAAGAAGTACCGCGCGGCGCTCATCGAGGAGGTGAGCGACCGCGTGGTCCTCTCCGTGATCGCCCAGGTGGAGGCGAACCTCGTGAAGGCGAAGTACGCGGAGGCGATCGGCCTCGCGCTCGAGGCGCGCCGCGCCGAGCTCGGGAAGGCCGTCCTCGACGCGCTCGAGCGCAACGGGTCCCTCAGGCACCTCGTCGCCCTCCCGCCCGCAAGCGCCGCGGTGACGCGGTTCAGCGAAACCACCGCGCAGGCCATCGCGGACTTCCTCAAGAGCCCCGAATTCAACCTCGTCGTCTCCGAGGCGCTCGCGGGCGTCCTCGCGAACGTGAAGTCCCAATTCCAGGATCGCCAATGGCGGACGATGGCGACGCGGCCGGCGACGCAAGCTTGAGGAGGGCGGCCGGCGCTTGCGCCGCGTGGCGAAGCTCCCGACGCGGCGCAAATCGACCGTCCTCGTGATCCGCCGGGGACCGCCCGACGAGCTGCTCTTCCGCGCGAGCCCGAGCCGCGCGAGGAGCGGCTGGGAGCCCCTGTCCGCCGAGGTCGCGCCCGGCGAAACCTTCGAGACGACGGCGCGGCGCCTCGCGCGCGACGCGACCGACCTCGCGCGCGACGCGCCGGTCGACCTCGACCTCGAAGCCCGGTACGCCGTGCGGTCGGGCCCGGCGGCGGGCGCCTGGATCGAGCGCCTCTACGCCTTCGAGGCCGCGCCGGGCGCGCCGGCGCGCGAGGGCGAATGGCTCGTCCACTACGAGGCGAAGGCCCGCGCCTCGACGCCCCGCGTCCGCGACGCCGTGACGCGCCTCCGCGAGCAGGCCCGTCTCCGGCCCTGATGGGCGACATCGTGATGCACGCGCGAGGCGATCGCGCGCGGACCACCATGATGCGCGACGCATCCTTCCGGGCGGACGGGGTCGGGCGACCGCGCGGGCGCGACGCCCGGGCCGCGAACGTCATGGCCGCGCGGGCCGTCGCCGACGCCGTGCGCTCCACGCTCGGCCCGAAGGGCCTCGACAAGATGCTCGTCGACGGCGCGGGCGAGGTGAGCGTCACGAACGATGGCGCGACCATCCTCCGCGGGATGGACGTCTCGGATCCCGCCGCGCGGATGGTGGTCGAGGCCGCGGCGACGCTCGAGCGCGAACTGGGCGACGGCACGACGACGGCCGTCGTCCTCGCGGGCGAGCTCCTCCGACACGCCGAGACGCTCGCGGACGACCTCCACGCGACAGCGCTCGCCGAGGGTTTCCGCGACGCGGCCGCCGTCGCGACGCGCGCGCTCGAAGGCCTCGCGCGGGAGGCCCCCGGGGGCCGCGAGGAGGCGCTGCGGCGCGTCGCCGCCACCGCGATGGCCTCGAAGGCCGCCGCGCCGGAGGCGACGCGGCTCGCCGACCTCGCCGTCCGGGCGGTCCTCGCCGTTGCCGACGGCCGCCGCGCGGACCTCTCGCACGTCCGCCTCGCGAAGCTCGCGGGTCGAGCGCTCGCCGCGACCGACCTCGTCGAGGGCGTCGTCCTCGACAAGGCCCGGGCCAGCGAGGCGATGCCGCGGTTCGTCGCGGAGGCCCGCGTCGCGCTCGTCGAGGGCGCGCTTACGGCCGCGAAGCCCGCGCGCGCGGCGACCCTCCGCCTCGCGGACCCGCGCGCCCACGAGGCCTTCGTCGCGGAGGAGGAGACGCGCGTCGCGCGCGCGGTCTCCTCGCTCGCGTCGAGCGGGGCCACCGCGATCTTCGTCGAGAAAAGGGTGGACGATCGGGCGATCGACCTCCTCGCGCGCTCGGGCATCCTCCTCGTCGCGGGCGTGGGCGGCGAGACGCTTTCCGCCCTCGCGCGCGCGACGGGCGCGAGGCCGGTCGCGAATCCGCGGGAGGTTGGCGAGGCCGATCTCGGCCGCGCGTCGCTCGTCGAGGAGGCGCGGGAGGGCGGCGCGCCCGAGGTGCTCGTCACGGGGGGCGGGGGCGCCCGATCGGTGACCCTCCGCGTCCGCGGCGCGTCGGAGGAATCCGTCGAGGAGGTGGCGCGAACGCTCGAGGACGCGCTCGGCGTCGCGCGGACGGCGCTCGCGGACGACCCGATCGTCCCCGGGGCGGGAGCGGCTGAAGCGGAGGCCGCGCGCGCCGTGCGCGACGAGGCCGGCAGGCTCGACGCGCGTCGCGCGCTCGTCTACGAGGCGTTCGCCGCCGCGCTCGAGGAGATCCCCCGCGCGCTCGCGGAGAATGCGGGGCGGGATCCGCTCGAGGCCGTGACCGCCGTGCGAGCCGCGCACGCGGCGGGTCGGCGGGACCACGGCGTCGAGGTCGCGACGGGCGGGACGTTCGACGCGTGGTCCGCGGGCGTGGTGGAGCCCTTGAGGGTCAAGGTCCAGTCCGTCGCGACGGCCGCGGAGGTCGCGACCCTGATCCTCAGGATCGACGACGTCATCGCGACCGCGCGGCGGGAGGACCTCACGGGAAGAAGCCCGTGACCGTGCCGACGCTCAGCATCGTCGAGATGAACGACGTGAGCAGGATGGCGCCCGCGACGAGCATGCCCGCGCGGACGATGTCAGGCGCGATCTCGCCGAAGAACGCGCCTCCCACGAGCACGACCGCGAGGCCGAGGATCGCGAGGCCCGCGAAGAAGCGGAGCGCCCTCAGCCCGCCGGCGGTGTCGACGAACACGCTGAGGAGCAGCGTGATCGCGAGCGCGCCCGCGGCGAGGATCACGGCCCAGTAGAGGCCGCGCGTCCCGAAGGCCTGGCGCGTCATCTGCTCTCCGCGCATCCCGGGGGCGTAGCCGCCTTGCCTGGGGGGTTCGTAGACGGGGTTCTGGAACATGCTTTCGCGGGGCTCCATGGGCCGGTCGCCCGGCGGGGGTCCCGGCCGGTACTCGGGGTAGTCGGGCATGGGCATGGCTTCGTCGCCCGCAAGGTCCGTCACTTGTGGTCCTGCCTTCGATGGACCGGGCGAAGGACGAGCGCGAATCCCGCGACGATGAGAACGAACGCGAGGATCGTCCGCGCCTCGATGGGCGTGCCGAGCACGAGGAACCCCGAAAGGGTCGCGAACACGGGCACGATGTGGCTCACGAGGTTCACGCGGATGGGACCGACGCGGCGGTGGAGCGTGAAATAGAGCGCGAGGCCGAAGGCGGTCGAGACGACCGCGAGATAGAAGAGCGCGAAAAGGCCGTTCGCGTCGAAGACCGCGCGCCCGCCGCCTTCCGTCGCGAGGCTCGCGGCGTGGAGGACGACCGCCCCGAGGAGGCACTGCCAGGCCGTGAGGACGATCGGATGCAGATCGACCCGCTGGCGCCGCACGAGCACGCTCCCGAGAGCCCAGCTCGCGACGGCCGCGAGCACCGCGAGCTGGCCGAGGCCGACGGCGTCGAAGGTTGCCCCAGGCTTGAGGAGGGCGAGGACGCCGATGCCCGCGAAGCCCAGCGCAAGCCCGACGAACCCGCTCGGGCCCACGCGCTCGTCCTCGAGGAGCCACCGGCTGAAGGCCGTCGTGAGGAGCGGATTGAGTCCGACGATGACGGCGGCGACGGCCTCGAGCGTGTATTGCTGGCCCCAGAAGAGGAAGCCGTGATAGGCCGCGACGTTCAGCAGGGAGGCGAAGGCGACCGCCATCCACGCGCGGCGGCCCCGCGGGACGAGCGCGCCGGGCCGCCACGCCGCGGCCACGGCGAGGAGGAGCGCGCCCGCGAGGTCGAACCGGATCGCCGCGAGAAGGAGGGGGCTGAAGCTCGCGAACCCCATCGTGATGACCATGAACGAGACGCCCCACACGGCTCCGAGGAGCACGAGGAGCGCGAGGTTCGTCGCGCCGTCGGCGCCCAGCCACCGTCGCGGTTGCACGCGCGGCGAGGCGCGGCGGGGCTCATGAGCATGCGCCCGGCGGAAGCTACAATGGCGGCGCGGACGTTCGCCCAGCCATGACGCGCCGCCGGGCCCGATTCGATCCCGACGTTCCGTTCCCGGTCGCGGTGTGGAACGCCGTGCGGGCGATCCCTCCCGGGCGCGTCCTGAGCTACGGGGACGTGGGCCTTCTCGCGGGCCGCGCCCGCGCCGCGCGCGCCGTCGCGGCGGCCCTCCGGTTCACGGGCTCGACGGACGTGCCGTGGCACCGGGTCGTGGGGGCCGGCGGCGAGGTGCGCATCCGCGACCCGTCGCTGCGCGCGGAGCAGATCCGTCGCCTGCGGCGGGAGGGGGTCCCGGTGGACGCGCGCGGGCGCTTCCGCTACGCCGAATACGCGTGGCGACCGTGAGGTCGAGAAGAGCGGAAAGGAAGAGAGCGCCCGGCCCGGGGGCCGGGCGGAAGGGGTTCAGCCGACGAGGCCCTTGAAGGCGCCCGCGGGGCGGAACTTGACCTTCGTCGAGGCGGGCTTGGGCTTGGTGATGTACTCCTCGCCCGTGAAGGGGTTCTTCGCCTTCTTGCCGCCGCGCTGGGCGGGCTTGGTCTTCTTCGAGAAGGAGCCCATGCCCGTGATGGCGACGCGGTCGTTCTTCTTGAGGCCGGTCGCGACGCCCTCGAACGTGAGCTTGATGATCTTGCGGGCGTCCTTCGTGGAGACGCCGCCCTTCTTCGACACGTACTCGGCGAGGTCGGACATCGTGTACGTCTTTGCCTTGGCCATGTTTTTGCACTCCCATGATGCGGGGGTTCGAGGCGCGGATGGACGCGCAGGCATTTGAACCTGCGCTTCGAAACCCACGAAAACAGGCCGTTTTCGGGCGATTTCGAGAGGTTCCACCCGAAACGTGCGATGCGTCGGCAGGGAATTGTCCGCGATGAAACGACGCGCGGGCTTATGCGGATCGACCGCGCATGGCGAAGCGTGGACGAAGAAAAGCCGACGGAGCACGCGGTTTCCGCGTGGGCGCTCAGCCACGCGCGCGAGCTTTCGGGCGCGGGCGATCCCGTCTCGACGGGCAAGGCGCGCGTCGAGCTCCTCACGGACCCGTGGAGCGTGTGGTGCTGGGGCTTCGAGCCCGTTCGCCGCGCGCTCGAGGCCCGGTATCCGACGATCGAGTTCGAGCACCGGCTCGGCGGGATGTTCGAGCGCCTGCCGGACCCCGAAGAGATGGAGTTCGAAGTCGCCCGCTTCTTCGCCGTCGTCCAGCGGACCACGGGGATGCCGATCCGCCTCGATGTCGCGACCCGCCGCCGACCGAAAAGCACGTTCCCGGCCTGCATCCACGCGCACGCCGTTCGACTCGTCGACCCGTCGAAGGAGCGGCTCTACCTGCGGCGCCTGCGCGAAGCCGTGTATCTGGACGGCCTGGACGCGAGCGACCCCGACGTCGCGGCCACGGTCGCGGAGGGCGTGGGCGTCACCCTTGCCGAGTTCCGCGAGGCGCTGGGCTCGGGCGAGGCCGAGCGCGAGTTCGCGCAGGCCCTCGCCGCCGCGCACGCGGAGGGCCTCCACGCGTACCCGACGTACACCATCCGCACCGCCTCCAAGGCCGCGCGCGTCGAGGGCTTCCAGACGCTCCCCGCCCTCCTCGCCATCATCGAGACGGTGACGGGCCGGCTCCACCCCGCGCGCGCCACGCCGCCCGCGGCGCTCGACGTCGTCCCGCCCGGGGAGCGCGTCGCGACGCGCGAGGTGGCCGAGGCCGTGGGCCGCAGCCTCGAGCAGACCTTCGAGGAGCTCGTCGGGCACGAGCGCGCGGGCGCGCTCGTTCGCGAGCGCCACCCGGGCGGCGACGTGTGGTCGAAGCCGCGATGACGCAACCGAAGGGTGACCGTCTCCGACGGCTCGGCCTCGCGCTCCTCGCGTTCGCCCCCGGCGTCTTCGCAATCCTCGCCCTCGCGGAGGCGGCGGGCCTCGAGTCGCTCCGCGCGGGGCGTCTCGCCGCGGGGGCCGCGGGCGTCGTCTCCGTCGTCGCCTACGCGGCCCTCGCCGGCGCCCGGCAACGCCTCCCCGCGCCCCTCGTCGTGCTCGCCGGCTTCGCCGTCGCGCTCGCGGGCCACTACGGCGTCGCGCCCGCCGCGCGCGACGCCGGCGCGGCGCTCGTCTACGCGGGCCTCGCGGTCGCCGGCTCCGGGGCCGCCACGACGCGTCGCGTCCCAATCCTCGCCGCCGGCGCCCTCGCCGCCTCGGGGGCCCTCGCGCGCGGCCCGTTCCCCGCGGGGGGTCGCCTGGTCCTCGCGCTCGGGGCCCTCGCCCTCGCCGTCCTCCTTGTCCACGCAGCGCGACGTGGACCCGTCCTTGATCGGGCTCGGGGTGGCCGATAGCCTTTAGGAGCGGGTCATGCTTCGCGGGACGAGGACCTGCATGGTGACTTCCCACCGCGACGTGGCCATCCTCACGACGATGGGCGAGCTCGAGCGCTGGCGCAAGCGCCGGGCGAGCCTCGCGGACGAGCTCACGAAGGCGAGCCGCCAGGTCGCCTATTACGAGGCTCTCGTCAAGGACATGAAGCGCGAGGTCCAGCCTTCGCGGCTTGCGGACTTCCTCCGCAAGCTGCGCCCCTGATCACTTTCCTTCCACGAGCTTCAGGATGGCCTCGGCGGGCGCGCCGCCCGTCGCCTCGAGGGCCTTGCGGGCCGCCGCCTTGTCCACGCCCGCCTGCGACGCGACGAGGTCCACGTCCTCCTCGGTGAACGCCGGCTTCGCGGGGGCTGCGGGCGCGGCCGAGCCGCGCGGACGCTCCTCGGGCTCGCCGACGACCTGCCACGTCTCGGTGCCCTGGCTCCGCATGATCGTGACCTCGGCCGAGTCGAACACGTACTCCTTGTCCGCGGTCCGGATGACGACTTCCTGGACGTCCTCGAGGTCCTCGACCTCGATGCCCATCTGCTTCATCATCCGAGCGAGCTGCTTCGCGTTCATCCCGCGGCCGCCGGGGAACATGCTCGTCGATGCCCGGTCCGCTACTTAACGGACGCGGGATGGAAAAACGAGAAACGCGCGCTCACCCATCCGTCCCGCATGGTTCTCTCGGCCCGCGACGTGGCCGTCCTCGACGCGAACGCGGAAGCCCTGGGCGTCCCGGTGGCGGCCCTCATGGAGAACGCGGGTCGGGCCGTCGCCGACCGGGTCGCGGAGCGCGTCGCGAAGGGACCCTTGACCGTCGTCGCGGGACCGGGCAACAACGGCGGCGACGGCCTCGTCGCGGCCCGACTGCTCGCGGCTCGGGGATACCGCGTCCGCGTCGTCACCCCCGTCGCGAACGGGGCCTTCCGGACGCCGCTTGCGCGCGCCGCGTGGGACGCGCTCCCCGAGGCGGTCGAGCGCGTCGTCGTCGCGGACGCGACCGGCGCGCGCGCCGCGCTCGCGGGCGCGGGCGTCGTCGTCGACGCGCTTCTCGGCGTGGGTCTCGAGGGCGCGTTGCGCGAGCCCGCGCGCAGCCTCGTCGAGGCCGTGAACGCGGCGGGCGCGCGCGTCTTCGCCGTCGACGTGCCGAGCGGGCTCGGGACGCCGCTTGCGGTCCGGGCGGACGAGACCATCACCTTCCACGACGTGAAGGAGGGCCTCACGAGCGCGACCGCGGGCCGCATCGTCGTCGCGGACATCGGGATCCCGCGCGAGGCCGCCCTCTACACGGGCCCCGGCGAGGCGAAGCTCTACCCCCGCCCGCGCGCCGACCAGCACAAGGGCCAGGGCGGCATCGTGCTCGTCCTCGGCGGTGGCCCCTATACGGGCGCGCCGGCCGTCGCCGGCCTCGCGGCCCTGCGCGCCGGGGCGGACCTCGCCATCATCCTCACGCCGAAGCGCGCGTGGCCCATCGTCGCGGGCTATTCGCCGAACCTCGTCGTGCGGCCCCTGAACGGCGACGATCTCGATTTCGAGGACCCCGCGAACCGCGTCGCGCTCAACATGTGGCTCAAGAAGGCCTCGAGCCTCGTCGTCGGCCCCGGCCTCGGCCTCTTCAGCGTCGCGCAGCGCGCGGTGCACCACGCGATGAAGCGGGCGCAGGAGGAGAGCGTGCGCGTCGTCGTGGACGCGGACGCGATCAGCGCGCTCGCGGACCGCCGCGACCTCCTGTGGCCCGGCGCCCTCGTGACGCCGCACGGGCGGGAGTTCCGCATCCTCACGGGCGAGGACGCCCCCGCCGACCTCGACAAGCGCGCCGAGCGCGTGCGCCTCGCGGCCGCCGATCTCAACGCCTCCCTCCTCCTCAAGGCCCCCGTCGATGTCGTGTCGGACGGCGTTCGCGTGAAGCTCAACCGAACGGGGCATCCCGCGATGAGCAAGGGCGGCACGGGGGACGCGCTCGCGGGCATCGCGGGGGCGCTCCTTGCGAAGGGTCTCACGCCGTTCGACGCGGGCCGCCTCGCGGCCTGGATCTCCGGCAAGGCGGGCGAGCGCGCGGTCGCGGAGAAGAGCTACGGCGTCCTTGCGACCGACGTCGTCGAGGCGATCCCCGGGGTCCTGCGCGACGCGCTCGGCGGCGCCCCCGTCGCGCGCTGATCACGGGACGAAGTCCTCGACCGTGCGGATGCGCGCGACGGGCCCGCGCGGTCGCCATCCGTAGCCGCGCGCGAGGAACCGCGCGGTGATCTCGCCGCTGATGCCCCAGAGCGTGGTCGCGGGCGCGAGCCTCCAGTAGTGCACCACGCGGTCGTGGTCGAGGTCCGCCTCGTCCGCGACGGGGATGCGGCCCCTCCGCGGGAGCGCCCGGGCCTCGTACGCGCCGACCCCGTAGACGCGCGGGCCCGGCGAGCGCGGAGGCGCGACGGGGACGCGCCTTTCGGGTTTCACGGCCACCGAGGGCGGCGCGTCGAGGAGGCCGTGCACGGGCACGAGGAGGACCTCCGCGACCTCCGCGGGGCTTCGCGGGTCGCGCGGGAGCCGCTCGCGCGCGAGGCGACCCACGTAGGCGGTGACGTGGACGCCCCGGTACGTCAGGTAGTCGGTGAGGTGGCCCGCCACCTCGACGTCCGACGGCGCGACGCCCACCTCCTCCTCCGTTTCGCGGAGCGCCGCCTCGAGCGCGCTTTCCCCGCGCTCCGCGCGCCCGCCCGGGAAGCTCAGCTCCCCCGGGTGGCTCGCGAGGGCCTCGCTGCGCCGCGTGAGGAGCACGTGCGCCCGCCCGTCGACGTCGACGAGCGGCACGAGGACGCCGCTTGCGCGCGGCGCGTCCTCGGGACGAGGCGGGGCGGGTCCGCCGAAGGCGCGCTTGAGGAGCGTCCAGGCCTCGTCCGGTCGCACGCCGCCGTGAAGGCGTCCCGCGCACTTGAAGCGCGCGCTCAGCGGATCCTTGACCCGGCCTGGTCCGCGGGCTCCGGACGCCGCGCGCCCACGGGCGCGAGGCGCGCGGCCGCGACCTTGAGCTCCGTGATGCCGCATTCCGGATCGACCGCGTTGCTCGTGAGCTCGTTCGCGGCGGCCTCGCGGTAGTGGAAGGGCATCCACAGCACGCCCTCGCGGATGCCCGTCACGCGCGCCGTGGTGGTCAAGGCGCCGCGCCGCGTGGCGACGACGACGCGGTCGCCGTCCGCGATCCCGAGGCGGCGCGCGTCGGGCGCCGAAACCTCCACGAACGCCGCGGGCTCCCCGCGCTCCATGCGCGTGCGCCGGCTCATCGTTCCGGCGTTGTACTGGAGGAACGTGCGCCCCGTCGTGAGGACGAGCGGCCACGCCTCGTCCGGGGTCTCCGCGGCCGGGAAGAACCCGACCGCGGCGAGGCGGCCGCGGCCGCGCGGGAAGGCGTCCACGTGGAGGGTCGGCGTTCCGGGGTGGGTCTCGTCGGGGACCGGCCACGGGAGACCTTCCTCGCGGTCGAGCCGCGCCCACGTGAGGCCCGCGTACGAGGGCACGAGACGACGCATCTCGTCGAACGCCTCTTCGGGCCCCGCGACGCCGAGCGGCCGGCCCATCCTCGCCGCAAGCTCGAGGAGGATCAGCCAGTCCGGCTTCGAGGCGCCGATGGGCGGGATCGCGCGGCGCACGCGCTGCACGCGGCGCTCCGAGTTCACGAACGTTCCGTCCTTCTCGGCCCAGCTCGCGCTCGGCAGCACGACGTCGGCGAGCTTCGTCGTCTCGCTCGGGAACACCTCCTGCACGACGAGGAGATCGAGGCTTTCGAGCCCGCGACGCACGCGCGCGAGGTCGCCCTCGGTGAGGGCCGGGTCGGATCCGATGACGTACGCGCCCTTGAGGGCGCCCTCCGCGGCAAGCTCCCAGTAGCGCGAGCACCAGAGGAAACCCTCGGGCCCGGGCCGGGGGAGGACCGCGCCCCAGGCGCGCTCGAACCGCGCGACCGCCTCGGGGTCGCTCCACGGCTGGTAGCCCGGGAGGGATTCGGGACGGCACATGTCGGTCGCGCCCTGCACGTCGTTCTGGCCGCGAAGCGCGTTCACGCCGGTCCCGGGCTTTCCGAAGTTGCCGGTGAGGAGCGCGAGGTTCGCAAGTGCCCGAACGTTGTCGACCCCGGTGCGGTGCTCCGTGACGCCGAGACCGTACACGATCGACGCGGGTTTCGTCGTCGCGTAGAGCCGCGCCGCGACGCGGAGGTCGCGCGGCGCGACGCCGCAGAGCGCGCCGGCGCGCTCGGGCGTCCACGGCTCCACGGCGTCGCGGAGCGGCTCGAGCCCCTCGACCCGGTCCTCGATGAACGCGTCGTCCTGCCACCCGCTCGCGAGGATCTCGCGCGCGAGCGCATGGAAGAGCGCGACCTCGGTGCCGGGGATGATCGGGAGGTGCACGTCGGCGCGCTTCGCGGCGATCGTGTCGCGCGGGTCCACGACGACGAGCGCGGCGCCCGCGTCGAGCGCCTTCTCCATGTACTCCGTCCAGATGATCGGGTGCGAGCGGGGCGCGTTGCTCCCGACGAGGAGGAACGCGCGGGCGAGCGCGAGGTCGGCGATCGGGTTCGACATCGCGCCCGAGCCGATGCTATCGATGAGGCCGGTGACGGTCGCGGAGTGGCACACGCGGAAGCAGTTGTCGACCTGGTTCGTGCCGAGGACGACGCGCGCGAACTTCTGCGCGAGGTAGTTCTCCTCCACGGTCGCGCGCGCGCTCGACACGACGCCGATCGCGTCGGGGCCGTGCTCGCGCAGGATGCGCGCGAAGCCCTCCGCGACGACGTCGTACGCCTCGTCCCACGAGGCGGGCGAAAGCGCGCCGTCCCTGCGGACGAGCGGGGTCGCGAGGCGGTCGGGATGGTGCACGAACTCGTGCGCGGTCGCGCCTTTGGGGCAGAGCGCGCCGCGGCTCACGGGGTTCAGGGCGTCGCCGCGCAGCCCGGCGACACGCTCGCCCTCCGTCCGGAGGACGAGGCCGCACCCGACGCCGCAGTAGGGACAGATCGTCCGGACGTCCACGGGAGGGCTTCGACGCGGGAGGGAGAATAGTTGGCGGCGAGCGCCTGGCGCGCCCTCCATGCGTCCTTCACGGGTCGACGGGGGCGGGGAAGGCTTAAGCCGTGCCAGTCCGGCTCGGGACGTGGAGGCATCTTCCTGTCCATCCACCGCCCGGTCACCCTGCTCCTCGTCGCGGCGCTCCTCGCGGCGACGCCGGCGCTCGCGCGTCACGCAGAGACGGCGCGCGAGCGCGAGGAGTCCAACCCGGCGCCGGGCCAGCTCACGTGCGTGGCTCCGGCCACGCCCGGCTGCGAGGCCTGGTATCCCACGAACCCGGCGAAGGTCCTCGAGCCCGCGGGCGGCGTCCTCATCCTCGACGCGATGGTGTGGACCGGCGCGGTCGTCCACAACATGCTTCTCTACGACGGCGCGCCGCAACCCCATTTCTCGGGCGCGGACCGCGAGACCGGCGGCGCCATGGCGCCCCTCGTCGTTCCGGGTCAACTCAGCTTCCGCGCGTGGTACGGCTACTGGCTCGACGCGGACCAGGACGGGGTCATCGACCTCAACATCCGGTCCGGTCCCCCGACCGAATCGCCCCAAACCGGCTCCGACTTCGAAGCCTACAGGCCGGGCAACGAGTTCGCGACCGCCGACGAAGGCGCAACGCGCCTGGACCATCTTGTCGCGTTCGTGACCCCGGGGGCGCGACCCGCCATCACGGATACGGGCCGCCCCGCCGAAAGCCAACCGGACCTCGTCTACGCCCTGCCGGGCAGCAATCCGGACCGGATGTTCCGCTCCTTCACCTCGATCGTCGCGGTCGACGGGTCCCTCCTCGAAGCCTGGACGATCGAATCGGTCGGCCAGGTTGCCCTGATTCCCGACGAGAACCTCAACCGACCGTACCGGGTGTCCGAGCACTCGCGCCTCGACATCGACCGGTACGCGGCCGTGGCGCCGGGTCCGGTCGAGTCAATCTACAAGGCGACGGTCGCGCCCCTCGTGCGCGAGTTCGCAAGCCCGAGCCTCGGCTCCTGCCCCGGTCGCTGCAACTTCCCGCCTGCGCCCGTGGACGCCGCGGGGCCCGCGATCGGCGCCGCCTACGGTCGCTACGAGCGCGAGGTCGACCCCGCGCTCGCGGACGATCCGCGCCGCGCGAGCACGAACGCTGGACGCCTCGGCGAATTCCAGGCGGCGTACCACGCCTGGATCGACGTCCTCCCCTCCATGACGCTCGGCGCGGCCTCGATGACTCCGCTCCGCAAGAACTACCCGCTTCCGGGGAAATCGGCGGACGGAGGCCTCGCCGTCCTCCCCGGCACCCTCGTCTCCTTCGAGCTCTGGACCGGCGTCTGGAAGGACCTGAACGGCGACGGGTACATCGGGGTCGCGAGCGCCGACCCCTACGAGGGCGGCAACCGTCCCCAGCCGGAACGCTACGACGATCCCGCGGGCGAATTCGTTCCGTGGAACGCTCGCAACGCTGCGGGGGGAACGGCCCAGTTCATCACCGTCACCCCCGACGGAACCTGGGGCCAGGCGGGGGTGTACGTGTTCGCCACCGCGGGCGTCCCCGCCCAGGGGCCCTGCGTCATCCGGCTCCCGACGAACAATTGCGTCCTCACGGAATATCTCGGGGAGCAGCACATCCTCCGGGGCACCGAGACGCACCGCCGCCAGATGACCGTCGTGGCCGGCACCGAGGACGGTCACTGGACGGCCGGGGAGTACCTCTGGTTCCCCGAGGGGACGATGCCGACCGGCTTCACGGTCTGTACGGATAAGACGGAGATCCAGTACGAGGCCGCGGGCGTCCTCGTCCCGGAGTCCGTCCGCGACTGCGACCACGTGGGCCGGCTCGAATGACGTTCAACCGAGCGTGAACGACATCGTCGCGCCGCGGCCCGGTCCCGGGCTCGAGGCGGCGACGCGGCCGCCGTGCCGCTCCACGATGCGCGCCACGATCGCGAGGCCCACGCCCGTGCCCTCGAATTCGGAGCGCGTGTGCAGGCGCGCGAACGGCTTGAACAGCTCCGCCGCGCGACGCGGATCGAAGCCCGCGCCGTTGTCGGCGACCTCGTACACGCGCGTGCCCGCCTCGTCGCGGGCGCCGACCGCGATGGTCGCGTCGTCCCGGCCCGCCGTGTATTTCCAGGCGTTGCCGATGAGATTGTCGAAGACCTGCCTGAGAAGCTGAGGGTCGCCGCGCGCGCGAAGGCCGGGCTCGATCTTCCATCGAACGCGGCGATCGGGCTCGCGGCCGCTCAGGTCTCGCGCGATCTCCTCCGCCATGGTCGAGAAATCGAGGTCCTCGACGACGAGCGGAGCGCGCTTGACCTGGGCGAGGTCAAGGAGATCGCTCACGAGCCGCGACCCCCTCGTCGCCTCCGAACGCAAGCGCGCGAGGATCTCGCGGCCCTCTTCGCCAAGCTCTTTCGCGTGGTCCTCGACCAGGAGGCCGCTGAAGTACTCGATGCCGCGAAGCGGCGCCCGGAGGTCGTGGGCGACGGTGTAGCTGAAGGCCTCGAGGTCCTGGTGGGCGAGCGCGAGCTCGCGGGAGCGCTCGCGGGCCCGGGCCTCGAGGTCGGCCTTCGCTCTCTTGAGCGCGTCTTCACCCGTGGGCGCGAGCCTGCGAAGGATGATCGCGAAGCCCCGCCGCCCCTCGCCGTCCGGGAGCGCCGTCGTCGTCATCTCCGCGGGCTTGCCTTCCGCTCCCCCCGGCCGAACGACCACGGTCGCGACGTGCCGCCCGTCTCGGGAGGCTGCCGCGATTCCGTCGCGGACCGCGGCCCGGGCCTCGGGCGGAAAGAACTCGACGAAGGGCTTGGATTCCGCGTCGGAGGCGGGGACGGCGAAGATCGACTCGGCGCCGCTGTTCCAGCGTTCGATGCGTCCATCCTGGCCCACGAGGATGATCGCGTGTTCGCGGACGCCGTCGAACAGGATGCGCATGCGCGCATCGTTCTCGGCGCGCTCGCGGTCCGAGCGCTCGCGGTCGATCGCGAAGCCGATGACGTTCGCGACGGAGACGAGGAAGTCCACGTCCTCCGTCGAAAAGGCGCGCGGTCGCGTCGTGTGGACGCCGAGGACGCCGTAGACGGAAGCCGGGGTGCGGATCACGACGCTCATGCCGCTCACGACGTCGTGCTCGCGCAAAAGGGGCGGGCCGCTGAAGCGCGCCTCGGTCGGCAGGTCGTACACGACGACGGGTCCGCCCACGGCGAGCGTGAAGCCGGCCTGCGAATCGAGGCCGGTCCCGACCGTGGCGATTCCCACGAGGCCGTCGCGCCAGCCGTGGCCCGCGCGGAGCATGAGGGACTCGCCCCGGGGTTCGAGCTCGAGCACCTTCGCGAGATCGACGCCGAGAACGGACGCGAGCTCGGCCATCGCGCGGTGGAGGACGGGCGAGAGGTCGTCGGCGGCGAGGACCTCCTCGCCGAGACGCGCGAGGAACCGTTGACGCAGCGCGCGCGACGCGAGCGCGGCCTTGGCGCCGTGCTCGAAGGTCACGTCCTTCGCGGTGCCGTGGACGCCCGCGATCTCGCCCCCGATGCGCATCGGGGTGCCGGTGACGACCACGTTCGCGCGGCGCCCGTCCTTCCGGACGATCGCGAACTCGATCGTTTCGGACGAGCCTGTGAGAACGCGGGCGAACGCGCCGAGGACGCGATCGAGATCCTCCTCGGCGACAAGCGGGAGGAACGGCTTTCCGAGCATCTCCTCGGCCGGGTATCCGGAGATGCGCTCGGCGGCGGGATTGATCGCAACGAAGCGCGCGTCCGGACCGATCGAGAAGATCGCATCCGGGTGGTTCGCGAAGAAGGAGCGGTACCGTTCCTCGCTTTCGCGCAGCGCGAACTCTGCGCGCTGACGTTCGCGCGTGTCCGTGACGACGAGCACGGCCCCTTCAAGGATTCCATCGCGAACGATGGGGGCACTCGAGTATTCGATCGGCAGGCGCTCGCCCCCTTTGCGGGTGAAGACGTCCGATCGCGCCTTGACCGGGCGCCGCGCAAAAACGTCGCGCATGATGGGACAGGCGTCGAAGTCCACAGGCCTGCCGTGGACGTCCCAGGCGTGGACGACGTCGTGGAGCCGGCGTCCGGCGAGCTCCCCGGTCGACCACCCGAACATGGCCTCCGCGGCCGGATTCATGTAGGTGAGGCAGCCGGTCTCGTCGAGCACGATGAGACCTTCGTTCATGGTCGTGAGCGCGGCGCCGTGGACGCGCATCCGGTTCATCGCCTCGGTCCCAAGGACATTCGCGAGATAAGGGTCGTGCTCGCGCGAGGCGGCCGCGAGCGCCTGGACGACCTCGTCGTCGGAAAGCGAGGAGAGCACGCGCACGGGTTCGGGCGCGCTCGCGATGCGGTCGTAGATGCGGGAGAACCGGACGTCGCCCATCCGGCATTCCTTCCGGTCTCCTTCATGCATAAAGAAGAACGATTTTCGAGGGGGCGAGGACCCGGCCAGCCCCGTTTTCCGCTGGCGTTACGGCGCCGCCGGACCCTCGCTCCTCACCGCGGATACGATCTCCGCGTAGGCGATGCGCGCTTCCGTGACGATCGCGAAGGCCTCGCCGCTCCATCCGAGATCGACGTCGACCGATAGGCCGAACGCGCGCGCGTCAGCTCCGATCGCCCCTTCGTCGCGGAGGTGACGCACGGCATCCGGCGCAAGGACGAGCCGCGTCGGCTTTGCGCCTTCCGAGCGAAGGGTCTCGATCGTCTCCTCGATCGTGGCGCCGAGGCTCGACCGCGACCGGCGTCCGTCGTGCGCCCCGAGGCTCTGGCGCGTCATGCCCGAAGCGCGCTCCGAGATCGTTTTTTGCCCCACGACGGTCCTGAGATCGTCGGCATGCCGCCGGTCGAGGTCGACGAGCTCGACGAGCGCATCCCTCAGCTCGGACGTCGGCGCGGCCATCGCGACGTGGAGGCCCGCCTCCGTCACGGCCTTCTTGAAACGGATGAGGTCCGACACGAGTCGCGTCTGCGTCTCGCGCGCAAGCTCGTCGAGACGGCGGTCGGCGCCAGGAAGACGGTCCCACGCGGCCAAGGCCTCGGCGACCGCGGCGCCCTCCATCACGCTGTCGCGCGAGATCCTCGCAAGCCTGCCGCCGACGTCCTCGTCCGCCATGCATTCGGCGAAAGCGCGGAAGCCGGCCCCCGTGAAAACCGCTTTGTAGACAAGAAGGTTCTCGAGCGTCCTTCGGGCCGGGAGGGAGAGATTTCCCATCATGTCCGGGTGAAGGTCGCGCCCTTCCCATTCCATGAGGGTGTCCTCGTTCGCGATCCGTATCAGGATTTCGGGTGAAGGGCCGGTCGATGCGCCCCGGCCGCGACGACGCCGCGCCACCCGCATCCGCGGCAGAGGGCGCGCGCCACGCGCTCGCGCTCCCGATTGGCCGATTCGACCCGCGCGAAACCGCCGCAGTCGGGGCAGGTGTCGAAGAGACTCCGAGGGGTCATCGGAAGACCCGGCCGCGGGAGACGGGACAAAGCTCACGGGGCAAACGTCGAAAGGAGCGCGGGACCGACGGGCTCAAAGCGCTTATCAGCCGGCGACCGCATCGCGCGGCGTGCTCCGGAGGCCGGCGGCGTGGCTCCTTGCCCATCCCTGGACCGTCGCCGCCTTCCTCTCGACCCTCCTCGCCCTCGCCGTCGCCCTGGGGATGGCCCTCGCCCCGAGGGCGACCTACGACGGGTTCCTGTGGCCGCACCTCGTCGGAAGCGCCGTCGCGGACGTGCGGCAATGGCCCGCCGCGTGCCTCGCGCCCGACGGCGCCATCACGCGCGGCGCGCTCGTCGCGGGGGAACCCGCCTGCGTGGGCGTCGAGGGCGTCGCCGCGGCGGCGGGCTACACGCCCGTCGCGGAGCTCCTCGTCGCGGCGACCGGCCTCGTCTCCCTCGCGATCGTCTACGTCGGGTTCGTGCGCCGCTTCGACGTGGCGCTCGACGGCCCGTTCATCGTCGCGTACGCGCCCACGTTCCTCTTCGGCATCACGATGCGCGTCGTCGAGGACGCGGGCGGCTTCTGCCGCCCCGGCACGCTCGCGCCCGGCGGTTGCGAATCGGGCCTCTTCGCGTTCCTCTGGATCGCGCCCTTCGCGTACTACCAGCTCGCGTGGCTCTTCTTCGGGCCCATCGGCGTCGGGCTCTTCCTCGCGCGCCGCCGCGCGCGCGGCGCCCGCTGGCAGACGCGCGCCTTCGCGGTCGCGCTCGCGGCGGAGGTCGCGCTCCTCGCGCTCGTCTTCCTCCTCGCCCAGCCGGACGTCGTCGCGCCGCTCGTGACGGTCGGCGTCGCGGGCCTTTTGGTCGGCGCCGCGGCCGGTCTTGCGGCCTATGCGCGCCTCGCACGACGCGCCGCCTCGGACGGCGGCGTGCGTCCCGCGCTCTTCGCGCTCACGATGCCGCCCCTTGCGGCCGCGCTCGCGCTGGTGGCGACCGACGCGCTCGGGGCCGGCTGGACGCCGCCCGGCCTCGCCGCCGCGAACCCCGTCCCGGCCGCGACCGTGCTCGTCCTCGCGGTGCTTGCGACGGCCGGCGTCGGCCTCGCCGTGCGGCGGTGGGGCGGGCCGCTCCTCGCGCGCGTCGCGGACCCCGTGAACCTCGCGATCGTCTTCGGCCAGGCGTGGGACGGCGTCGCGACGTGGATCAGCGTCTCGGACCCGTTCGGCCAGATGTCCGGCCAGCTGTACCTGGAGAAGCACCCCGTGAGCGAGGCCATCCTGCTTGCGGGCGGCGACGGCATCCTGTTCCCGATCGCGAAGGTCGCCGTCGCGGTCGCCCTCGTCCTCGTCGTCGAGCGCGAGCTCGCGCGGTCCGCCACGACCCCGAACGCCGCGAACGCGGTCGGCTTCCTCCGCATCCTCCTCCTCGCGCTCGGCCTCGTGCCGGGCCTGCGCAACACGCTCCGGCTCGCGCTCGGGGTGTGACGGTCGTCGGGGCGGACCCCCCTGCCC
>DATLGO010000007.1 GCA_035540375.1 Candidatus Thermoplasmatota archaeon | reverse complement strand
CCCCTCGGCGATTCCCCCGCCGCGCCCGTCGCCGGCGCGGTGGCGGGTCTCGCCTTCCCGCCCTACCCGCGGGAATGGGCGCCTCAAAGCGGCAACACGGCCGAAGGACGCCTCGCGGAATATCAGGAGGCTTTCCTCCCGTGGATCGATCTCCTCCCGAAGTCCACGAATCCGGTCTGGCTCGCCTCCCTGTTCAGCGGACCGCTCGCCGGACGCAGCGTCGACGGCGCGCAATCGATGGCGCCCGGATTCTTCACGCTCGAGGCCTGGATCGGCCTCTGGAAGGACCTCGACCGGGACGGATACGTCGGCGACGCCCTCGACGAGGATCCCTACGAAGGCGGAACGCGACCGCTCCCGGACGACTATTCGGCGTCAGGCGGAGAGTTCATCGGGGCCTTCGCGCGATCGACGGCGGACCCCGCCTCGGGGACGAAAGCCACGATCGTCGCGACCCTCGTTCCGGACGACGACTGGGGCGTTCTCGGCGTCTACCCGGCGGTCTCCGAGATGCCGTTCGGCGCTCCCGCCTGGACGAGCTGCGAGCCCACCGAGCCCCTCTGCGCCGTGTTCGACGGCCCCATCGAACTCGTCCTCGGGATCGATCCGGCGACGCTCGGCCGCTATGCCGCGGGCGGCACCGTGTTCATGCCGCTCGGCTCGCCGGGTTTCACCGTGTGCACGGAAACCCTGTGGGTGAGACAGGTCCTGCACGGCGAATCGCTCACCGAGACCGTCCGCGACTGCGACCGCGTCGAGCGGTGGATGCGCTGACGAACGGCGCGAAAGATTAAGTCCCGCGACCGCACCGTTCCCCCACGGGAGGCTCCATGCGCCGCGTTCTCGTCATCCTCACGCTTCTCGCCCTGGCCCCGCCGATGGTTGCGGCCGACGACGACGTTCTCGTCGCGTTCGAAGCGGGCGAGCCCGGGCGCGCCGCGCTCGACGCGGCGGGCCAGCGGAACTGCATTCGGGAAGCCTCGCTTGCGACCCCGGATCCCTCCTGCCCGGTCGAGAAGACGCCGATCGCCTACCCGTCCTCGGGCGTACTCGTCCTGGACGATTTCGTGACCGGCCTCGGCGTCAAGGACCCCGAGCGGACGCGGGCGGCCATCGAGCGCGGCGACCCCACGTTCCACAACAAGGCCGTCGGCGGCATGAACACCGCGCGCGCCTCGCGCGGGCAGCTGCCCGACATGATCCTTCCCGGTCACCAGACCTTCGAGGCCTGGTTCGGCTGGTGGAACGACCTCAACGGGGATGGCAACATCCAGCTGCGCCAGAGCAACTTCGAATGGTCCCCCGGGAACGAATGGGCTCCGAAGAACAACGCGATCGTCGCGAGCTGGATCGACCCCGGAAGCCACCCGACGATGACGAACCAGGCAAGGCCCGACGCGCTCACGCCGGACCTGCGTTACTTCGATGCCCATACCAGGTACATCCTTCCCGACAGCGTCGTGTTCCTCGATGGCTCGCTCCTCCAGACCTACAGCGTCGTGACCGTCGCCGACGCGCTCCTCGCGCCCGATGGCGAAGGCAACCCGTTCACGACGCGGCCCGCGTCGCGCGTCGATCTCGACCGGTACGCGGCCGTCGTCCCGGGTCCGGTCGAGCTTCTTTACGCGCAGACGCTCGGGCCCCTCGTGAACGCGGTCGGCAGCCCCGGCTACAGCACGTGTCCGAACGCGTGCCGTCCCCACCCTCTCCCGACCTCCGGCCTGCCGGAGGGGGAAACGCTCGCGGAAACGCAGGGTCGAGTCTGGGCGCCGCACCCGCGCGAATGGGAGCCGGAAAGCGGCAACACCGCGGCGGGGCGGCTCGAGATGTACCGCGAGCGGTACGCGGGGTGGATCGACCTCCTCGCGCTTACCGCCTATCCGAGCTACTCCGCGTTCCCGCGCGCCGGGCCCCTCGTCGGCGAGACGCGCGACGGCGTCCACGTCTTCGGTCCCGGCTACCTCACCTTCGAGGCGCGCGTCGGCATCTGGAAGGATCTCACGGAGGACGGCGTCGTCGGCCTCGCCGCCGGTCCCGATCCCTACCAGGGCGGAACCCGACCGATGCCCGACGAATACGACAATCCCGCGGGCGAATTCGTCGGCGTGGAGGGTCGGCAAGGCGAGGATGCGCAATACGAGATGATCTTCATCCGCGTCACGCTCACGCCCGACGAAGCGTGGGGACCCAGCGGGATCTGGGGGATGCGGCAGGGCCAACCCACGTGCAGCCCCCATCAGGTGCCATGCCTGCCCACGACAGGTTCGACGCCGTTCACCCTCGGCCTCGGCCGCGACAGCTCCACCCTCGGTCTCTATTGGACGACGGTTTCCATCCTGATGCCCGAGGGCTCCGTCGCGTTCGAAGCCTGCACGGAAACCGTGCTCGTGCGTCACGACGCGAATGGCGGCGAGCGCGTCATCGACGAGGTCCGCGACTGCGATCGGTTCGCGGCGTGGGATCCCCAGCGACCCATGACGCGGCCATGATTGCGATGCCTGTCCGGGTCGGAATCCGGCCATGGATCGCGATGAGGAGGCCCGCGTGCGCTCGAAGCTCGCGAACGAGCGGACCTTCGCGGCCTGGATCCGGACGGGGCTCGCCGTCGTCGCGGTCGGAATCGCGATCGCGCGGTTCCTGCCCGGTCGCGCGCCCGCATCGCAGCTGGCCTTTCTCGGTCTCGGGATCGGGTTCGCCTTCGCGGGCGTCTTGCTCTTCGCCTTCGCCGCCTACGACTACAGCCGGGCGCGCTCGGAGATCCGGGACGAGCGCTACAACGCGCCGAATCGCTGGCTCGTCGCCATCGCGATCCTTGTTGGAGCGCTGAGCCTCGGCGTCGTCGCGGCGCTCGCCTTCGGTCTCTGATCGACGACGCGGCCGGACCGGTGAAGCGGCGACGCGGACACCCACATCCATGGCCGCCGCGCGACCGCTCGCCCGGAACGCCTACCCGGGCCTCAACGACTACGGCCTCGTCGGCGACGGCGTGAGCGCGGCGCTCGTCGGGAGCGAGGGAGGCGTCGACTGGTGGTGCCCCGATCGCTTCGACGCGCCAAGCGTGTTCGCGCGCATCCTCGACCTCGACCGCGGCGGTCACTTCACGATCGCGCCCCCGGTGCGCCACGCGCGGACGTTCGCGTACCTCGATGGAACGAACGTCCTCCGGACGCGCTTCCGCACGAGCGACGCGGACGTCCATCTCACGACCTTCATGCCCCACATCGAGGGCTCCGTCGACGCGTCCTCCGGGCCGCGCCGGATCGTGCGCCTCCTGGCCTGCGATCGGGGCGAGATCGACGTCACGATCGAGCTCGTCCCCGGGTTCGACTACGGGCGCCGACCGGCGGAGGCGAGGACGACGCGGAACGGCGTCGAGCTCTGGCCCGTGACGGGCGGGCGGGACGGCCTCGCGCTCGCGTCGACCGTGCCGCTCGAAGCGGGGCCGGGTCGAGTCGAGACGACGTTCCGCGCGCGGCCCGGCGAGCGCCACGCATTCGTCCTCGACTGGCGGACCCTCGACGAGCCCGCGCCGGCGGTCGATGCCCGCGCGCTCGCGCCGCGACTCCTCGACGAGGAGATCTCCTTCTGGAACCGGTGGCTTTCGCGATGCGCGTACCATGGCCCCTACCGCGCGGAGGTCGAGCGCAGCGCCCTCGCGCTGAAGCTCATGCAGCACGCCCCGACCGGCGCCTTCGTCGCCGCGCCGACGACCTCGCTCCCCGAATCGCTCGGCGGTTTTCGCAACTGGGACTATCGGTTCGCGTGGCTCAGGGACGGCGTCTTCATCGTCATGGCGTTCGAGACGCTCGGGTACAAGGACGAGGCGCGCCGCTTCAAGGAGTGGCTCGCCGCCATCCTCCGCCGCGACGCTCCGGACGACATCCAGATGCTCTATCAGGTCGACGGGGCCCGCGAGCTTGAGGAGATCCGCCTCGACCATCTCGAAGGCTATCGACGTTCGTCTCCCGTCCGCGTCGGGAACGCGGCCGCCGAGCAGCACCAGCTCGACACCTACGGCGAGGTGATGATGTGCTTCCACCGCGCGAAGCATGTCTTCGAGGGCGAGCACCGCGACGAGAACTGGCGCGCGATCCGGTCGCTCGTGGAATGGGTCCGCGAGCACTGGGAGCGCGGCGATTCGGGTCTCTGGGAGATGCGCGGCCGCCACCGCCATTACGTGTACTCGAAGATGATGGCCTGGTTCGCGCTCGACCACGGACTCAAGATCGCGGCGGAAAACGATCTCGACGCGCCGTTCGCGGCGTGGGACCGCGCGATGGACGCCGTGCGCGATCGCCTCATGACGTCCGGCTGGAGCGAGGATTTCGGCTCCTTCGTGCAGAGCGAGGAGCGCGCGGACGCGGACGCGTCGAACCTCCTGCTCCCCATCCTCGGGTTCATCGATTACGGCGATCCTCGGATGCGCGCCACCGTCTCCCGGATCGTCGAGGATCTCGGTCAGCACGGGCTCCTCCAGCGCTACGTCGTGGACGACGGCCTCGACGGATCCGAGGGCGCGTTCCTCGTCGGCTCGTTCTGGCTCGCCGAAAACCTCGCCGCGGTCGGCGACGTCGCGGGCGCGCGCGCCGCCATCGACGCCGCCCTCGATACGGCCGGCCCCCTCGGGCTTCTCGCCGAGGAAGCCGACCCGGTGAGCCGCGAGCCGCTCGGCAATTATCCCCAGGCGCTTTCGCACCTCGGCCTCATCCTCGCGGCCGTCGCGGTCCGCGACGCGCCCCGGGTCGGAGTTCCCGCTTCCCGACGCTCCGTCTGAGGCGCGGTTCAAGCCGACGCGCGTTCTCCCTCCTCCGATGGCCGTCCGTTGCGCCCACATGCCCGCCGCCGAGGTCGCGCCCCGCGCGAAGGCGTGCGAAGGATGCGGCTCCGGATTCAACCTCCGGAGCTGCCTCACGTGCGGGCATGTCGGATGCTGCGAATCGCAGCAGGGGCACAACACGACGCACGCGAAGGCCGAGGGCCACCCGCTCATCCGGGCCCTCACGCCGGCAGGCGACGGGTGGCTCTGGTGCTACGCGTGCCGCGATTACGTCGGCTGAGCGGTTTTCCACTCGAGGTAGGATTCGTACGGAGGCTCCTTGTCGATGCGCCAGAGCATGGCGAGCACTTCGCCCCGGTGGTGCGTCGCCTCGTTCACGACCTCGTGGAGGAGCGTCTCGAGCGTCGTTTTCGACGTCTTGCCGCCGCCCCAATGCAGCGTCACCTCCTTCGAGAGGTCCGCGGGCTTCCGGCCCTTGAGGAACGATTCCGTCTTCGCCGTCACCTCGCGCACGCGCGCCTGCATCGAAGGCGCGTCTCTGAAGCCGTCCCACTTGGGCCCGTCCCACTCCTTTCCGGGGAGCACGTAGTGCAGGAACCAGTCCTCCATGTTGATGGCGTGCATGCTCACGTTCGCGATCGATTGATGGCTCGTCTCGTGATTGTGGGACAGCTCCTCCCACGTGCACTTCTGGACGTAGAAGTCCGCGAAGCGCTTCCACAAGTGGTGGTTGTATCGGACGAGGTCGAGGGCGCTCATGACGGCGCGAACGCCTCCGGCGAGCATAGCACCATCGTCGCCGCAACCGATAAACCGGGTCCGACCGTCCGTCCCGCATGCGCCTCGTCGTCGCGCTCCTCGTCGTCACCGCCGCCCTCGCGGGCTGCGCCGCCCCCGAGGGGAGCGAGCCCCGCTCCGGGCCGACGCCGCCCACGGACGGCGGCAACGCCCCGAACGCCACCTTCCGGGAGCCCCGGATCGGGCTCGCCCCGTTCCTGAGCGGACTCTCGGGGCCCATCCTGATCACGCACGCCGGCGACGGAAGCGGCCGCCTCTTCGTCGTCGAGCAGGGAGGCCGTGTGAAGGTCGTGACCAACGGCACCGTCTCCCCGCTCCCCTTCCTCGACGTCTCCCCCCTCATCTCGACCGGCGGCGAGCGCGGCCTCCTCGGCCTCGCGTTCGCGCCCGACTTCGAGACAACGGGACGCTTCTTCGTGGACTACACCGACCGCGAGGGCGACACCGTCGTCGCGCGCTACAGGACCGCGGCCGCGAACCTCGCGGACCCCGCGAGCGCCACCACGATCCTCAGCGTGAAGCAGCCCTATCCCAACCACAACGGCGGGCATCTCGCCTTCGGGCCCGATGGATTCCTCTACGTCGGCCTCGGCGACGGGGGCTCGGGCGGCGATCCCGAGGGCCACGCGCAGGACAAGAATTCGCTCCTGGGCAAGATCCTGCGGCTCGACGTCAAGGGCGAGAAGTATGCAATCCCGCCGAACAACCCCTTCACGGCCGGCGCGGGCAGGCCCGAGATCTGGGCATGGGGACTCCGGAACCCGTGGCGGTTCAGCTTCGACCGCGAGACGGGCGACCTCTGGATCGCGGACGTGGGACAGCGCGAACGCGAGGAGGTCAACTTCCAGCCCGCGAAAAGCCTCGGCGGCGAGAACTACGGTTGGAACGTGTGGGAGGGCACGAAGCGCTTCAAGAGCGGCGAGGCCTCGGGCAACGTCGTGTTCCCCGTGGCCGAATACGACCACGGCGGAGGCCACTGCAGCGTCACGGGCGGATACGCCTATCGAGGCGGCAGGATTCCCGACCTCGTCGGCACGTTCGTCTACGGCGACTTCTGCAGCGGCACGATCTGGGGCACGCGCGCCGAGAACGGAACATGGGTCACGCGGAAGCTTCTCGACACCGATCACCGGATCGCGAGCTTCGGCGAGGACGAGGCGGGGGAGCTGTACGTCGTCGATATCGGGGGACGCGTGCTGCGGGTGATCAAGGCCTGAAGGGCGCGGCCCGGGTCACGGCGCGCGGGGACTGAACCGGCGCGACGTCGGGACGGCGTCCGCGAACGTCCGCTCACAGGCACAGGAGACTCAGCGCGAACCATTCCGCGGGATCGGTCCACGACTCGTGGAGGTGGAACCCGGCCCCGGTCGCGAGGTCCTCGATCATGGCGCGCGTGAACTTGTAGCTGTTCTCGGTGTGGATGCGCTCGCCCTTCGCAAAGGCGATGTCGAGCCCGAGCGCTTCGATGCGGACGGTCTGCGCCTCCGTCGATTCGAGCGAGATCTCGACGCGGTGCTCGGCGACGTTGTACTCGGCGACGTGCCGGAACCGACGGAGGTCGAAGTCGCCGCCGAGCTCGCGGTTGATGCGCGCGAGGACGTTCAGATTGAACGCGGCCGTGACCCCCTGCGGGTCGTCGTAGGCCGGCTCGACGATGAAGCGCTCCTTCTCGAGGTCCGTGCCGAGGAGGAGCGAGTCCATCGGGGACATGACTTCGCGCACGTCGACGAGGAACTTCCTGGCCTCGGCGGGGTCGAAGTTGCCGATGCTGCTGCCGATGAAGAGAACGACCTTGGGCGCGCCGTTCTCGCGGATCTGCTGCAAGCCCTGGCGGTAGCGCGCCGCAACGGGCTCGACGACGAGGCCCGTGTGGGTTCCGCGGAGCCTCCGGGCGGCCTCGTCGAGGGCGCTTTTCGAGATGTCGATCGGGCGGTACACGAGCTTGTCCTGCCGCCGCAGGATGGCCTCGATCATGAGCGAGGTCTTGCGGCTGCTTCCGGAACCCAGCTCGACCAGCTCGACGCCCTCGGGCAGCCGCGCGGCGATGCGGTCGGCGTGCATGCGCAGGATGGTCTCCTCGGTCCGCGTGAGGTAGTATTCGGGAAGGAGCGTGATGACCTCGAAGAGCGCGCTGCCCACGTCGTCGTAGAACCAGCGCGGGGGGAGCGACTTCGCCTTCGCGCCGAGGCCGAGGCGGACGTCGGAGGCGAACGCGGGATTGGGCGTCGCGGGTTCGAGGGCCGAGGTCATGGATCCACGTCCTTGGCGAGGCGGAAGCCGGCGAATTCCTGCTGATGATCGGGCTGGTGCCAATTGCGGAAGGCCGGGCGCGCGACGCTCGGCGCCGTCGCCCAGCTTCCGCCCTTGAGCACGAAGTAGCCGCCTTTCATGAAAGGTACGCTGTAGCCGTCGTACGGGAAGGCCTCGAAGCCGTCGTAAGGCTCGAACTCGCTCGCGGTCCATTCCCAGACGTCGCCCACCATCTGGTGCGCGCCGACGGCGGACACGCCGTCGGGATAGGCGCCGGCATCGGCGACGCCGAAGAGACGGGCGCCGAGATTCGCGCGGCGCGGCTCCCAGGGAGCGTCGCCCCAAGGGAACGCGCGCGTCGCGCCCGTCGCGGGGTCCCAACGCGCGGCCTTCTCCCACTCGGCCTCGGTCGGAAGGCGCGCGCCCGCGAAGCGCGCGTAGGCTTCCGCTTCATACCAGGAGACGTGGGTGACCGGGGCATCGAGCGGAAGCGGCGATTCGCGATCGAATTCCCGGAGCGTCCAGCCCTCCTCTCGCCTCGACCACGAGAGCGGGTGCCTCCATCCCCTCACGAGCTTCATCATCCAGCCGTCCTCGGACCAGAACTCCTCGCGGTCGTAACCGCCGGCTTCGACGAAGCGGAGATACTCGCCGTTCGTGACCGGCGCCCGGCCGATATTGAACGCGGGAACGTCGACCTCGTGCGCGGGCCATTCGTTGTCGTAGGTTCCGGCCGAACGCTGCGACCCCATCCTGAACGCGCCTGCGCGCACCCGCGCGAACCCGTCGGGCTTCGCTCCCGCGCGGCGGGGCTTCTCGCCCTCGCGCGGGGGGACGTAGCGCCCTTTGGGCATGAGGGCGAGCGTGATCAGCATCGTCTCCTGGTGCTGCGCCTCGTGGTTCAGGACCATGTGATGCACGAAGGCGTCGGCAAGGAGCGGGTCGGAGGCGTCGAGCGGGACCTTTTCGAGCGCCGCGAGCGCGGCGGCCCTCACGCGGGCCATCTCGCGCGTCGCCTCGTCGCGCGTCGGGAGGGCGAGCTTCGCGCGCTCGGGCTTGGCGTGGACGGCGGCGTCGAAGCGCGGATCGAGCCCTTCGGTCGCGCCTGCGTATCGCGCGCGGTCGGGCCCGGTGCGCTTCACGAGCCACAGCTCCTCGAAGCCGGGAACGTGGCCCACGTCCCACGCAAGGGGCCCCGCGAACGGCGAATGGAGCGCGGCGTAATCCTCGTCGGCCACCGGCGCGAGGAGCGCGAGGGTGCGGGCGCGGGTCTCGGCCAGGCGCTCCGCGATCGCCGGGCGCGGGTCGGATGACAACGGATCCGTGAGCCCGGGGCGGCGCTAATACCTGTCGCGCAGCCCGGGATCGGATTGATGCCTAAGCGATGCGACGTCGGCCCATCGCGAGCGCGAGGCCCGCGAGGATCGCGAGCGCGAGCGCGGGCGCGGGGGCGGGGATCGACTTGTTCGCGGGCAGGATCTCCTCGAGCCCTTCGCCGATGGCGCCGAGGATCGTCGAGGGGACCTGCCCCTCGCTGACGTCGAGCGTCCACGTGGCGGTCGGAGTCCCGACGGCGCGGAAGCCGTATTCGCCGTCCCGTTCGGGGAGGAACCCGACCGTGGCATGGCGCGTCCCGAGGCCGAACGGGCCCGAGATGTGCGCGAGCGGCTCGCCGGACGGGTCCAGGATCTCGAGCTGGAGGATGACGCCGCCGGTCGCGATGAGCGTCGCGCCCAGGGGCTTGCCCGTCGCGTTCTTGACCGGGAAGGTCCCGGTCGCCACGGGCGTCGTCCAGGAGCCCGCCTTCGTGACGTGCGCCGGCACGGGCGGCGTCTCGACCTCGGGCGTCGGCCGGTCGGCGCGCTCCGCCGCGAGGCGCACGGCCTTCAGGACGTCGATGCGGCCCGCGCCGTATTCGTTGTCGGGGCCGGGCGCGCCCCAGTCCTCGGCGGTCGCGGTGAGGATCTCGCGCACCGCGTCGGGCTCAAGCGCCGGGTTCGCGGCGAGAACGAGCGCGGCGGTGCCGGCCGCGAACGGCGCGGCCATCGAGGTGCCCGTCTTCTCGGTGTAGCCGTTGTCCTTCTCGGCGTCGGCCGCGTTGATGCGCGTGCCGGGCGCCGCGAGGTCGGGCTTCACGCGCCCGTCGGCCGTGGGGCCGCGGCTCGAGGAGGCTGTGAGCGAGAATCCGTACATGGCGCCGAACTCCTGGCTGACGACGCCGCCGGGAAGGGTCAGGCGGAGCGGCGAGCGGGAGGGGTCGAGCATGTTCCCGACCGAGATGATGCCGCGGGCGCCTCCGGGAATGGTGGTCGTCGAAGGGTCGGGACCCGAGTTGCCGTTGCTCTTGAACGTCACGATCCCCGCGTCCCAGGCGGCATCGACGGCGCGCTCGAGGGCGCTCGTTCCGTCCTTGGTCGTTCCGAAGCCGAAGCTCATCGTCGCGATCCGGATGCCGTAGACGTCGCGGTTCTTTACGACCCATTCATAGGCCGCGATCGCGTTCGCCTGCGTGTCCGGGTTCTTCGCGCCGGTGATCTTGAGCCCGACCATCGAGGCGCCGGGCGCGACCCCCGCGAACGTGCCGTTGCTCGCGGCTCCGGTTCCCACGGCGATGCCGGCGACGTGCGTGCCGTGGGTGGCGCCGTCGTAGTGCTCGTCATGGTTCTCGTCGCCGAGGTCGACGAACGCGAGGACCTTGCCCACGAGGTCGCGGTGCTGCGAGAACCCGGTGTCGAGGATCGCGATGGTGTTGTCCTTCGTCGAGAAGGTGGACGGGTCGCCATCGCCGTCGCCCGTGATGGAGAGGTTGAGCTGAACCGCGCGGGCGCCCGTGAAGACGGTCGCCGTGTCGAGCTCCGCGACGCCCGGACGGCTCCATTCGAGCTGGCGGACGTCGTCGCGCGCCGCGAGGGCGAGGACCTGGGGGAGGGTGAGGCGCGCCGCGAAGGCGGGGACGATCGTGAAGGTGCGGTGCGCCTCGAATCCGTGGGCGCGCTCGAGGGCGGGCGTGAGGCGCGTCGCGTCGGCCCGCGCGACGAAGCTCACGAGGACATCGATCGCGGGCGCGGCGAGGAAGGCCCGCTCGAGATCGTCGAACACCTTGTTGCCGTCCGCGTCGTTGACCGCGGTCGCGCGCGGCAGGAGCCGGACCGCTTCCCGCGCCGCCGCGTCGGAGGCCGGGGGCGCGGCGAGGGGCGCGAGCGGCGGAGGCGCCGTCAAGGGCGTCGGCGCGGCCGAGGCGGTGAGGATGGGCAGGGCGACGAGGGCAAGGGCGAGAACCAGGCTGAGACGGCGCACGGCGACCACCCGGTCTCTGTTCGCATGTACCTTGTGGCGCGCCGTCCACCCAGGGGGGCGGAGGAGGCTCCAGGGGGGGGCCTTTTCCCGTCCTGCCGTACAAACGATCCGCGGAACGTTAAATAGTCCGGAAGACCCCATAGGGTATGGGTGGAGCGTGGCCCAGATGCTGAAATTGTCCTCGGGCGCGGATTTCTCGCGGATGCTCAGGCAGCGCGGCCAGACCGCGGTCCTCTTCCTGCCGCGCGGTCATGGTCTCGACGAGGTCGAGGCGGCCGTGGAGCGCGCCGGCGACCACGCGGACGTGCACCTCGCGGCCGCTGAGATCGATCCGCTGAGCCCCCTCGCGCGTCAGTATCGCATCGGCGAGGAGCCCACCGTGATCCTTTTCGAGAATGGACGCGCCCAGCGCCGGCTGGACGCGGACAAGCCCGACGGCTTCAGCGAGGCCGCCGTGAGACGGTTCCTCCGGTAGGCCGGCTCGGCCAGGATTCCGATCCGAAACGGAGCGTCCGCTCCGCATTCTTGCTTTCGGGACAAAGCGCGCCCGCCTCGCGGCGGGCGCGGGCGCCCTCAGAGGGCGCGGGTCTTCGCCGCGAAGAAGTGAAGCGTGTTGCGCAGCTCCGCCGCGGGTCCCGCGTGCGAGACCGCCGCGTGGGACAGCGCCTCGCCGAGCGTGAAAACCGCCTGCTGGTGCGCGCGACGGTCCTTGTACACGTGGACCGGCGTGACGCCCAGGGAGTCGTACGTCGCGAACTCCTTCGCCGTCGCGAGGCCGTTCGCTTCGAGCGTTCGCCGCATCTGCAGCAACAGAGCGTGTAACCTAATGAGATCCTGCTTTCGCATGTGCATCCATCCCGTTGGCATATAACGCGGAGGGAATGTAAAAGGTTATCGGGCCGACGCGAACCCCCCATGGGCCGTCCGGGCTGCTCCCTACGTCCGCACGTGGGACGGGACGAGGATCGCGCGTCCGCCTTCCGCGTCGAAGCCCACGTCGGCGAGCGCGCGACGCGCCGTCTCGACCTCGAGCACGGGCCGGTCGTTCCATCGCGAGATCGTGACGAAGCGTCGCGCGCGCGCGGCCGGCGGCGCGTCGAGGAGGCGCGCGAGGGCGGCGACGGCCCGCGCGAGCGCGTCGGGACGGTCGTCCACCGTCGAGGTGACGCGCTCGCCGTGCCGCTCGGCGACGAGCGCGGGGGCCCCGCCTTCGAGGACCACGTAGGTGCTCGCGGACCGGCTGAACCTCGGGGTACCCTCGGGGGAGACGCCCGCGCCGTAGACGAGGGCGGGATCCGTGGCGTTGAGGAGCGTCGCGACGGGCTCCGATCCGCGCGCGCGGGCTTCCGCGAGCGCCTCGACGGCGTCGGGATGCGCGAACTGGAGGCCCGTGAGCCCCCGGACGAAATACCCTCTCCGCGCCTCGCCCGCCATCTCCATCCGCTTGAGCGCGTCGGCGACGGCGCTCCAGGGGACGCGTCCGCCTTCGCGGTCGTGCCATTCCTTGACGACCACGCCGTACCGGTCGAGGAGCGCGACCGCCACGCGGCGGGCGCGCGCGTCCGCGTCCTCCTCGGGTCCGAGCACCGCCGGGGACCGGGTGAGGGTCCATCGCCCCATCCACACGGGCGGCGCGGCGCGGCGTCCCCCGGGTCGCCGGGGCGGGCGCGCCCGGGACGGGGCCCGGGCGACCGCGGCGCCCCGCAACGCCGACTTGAGCGCGGCGAAGGAATCGTTCGTGACCTCGCCCGCGCGCACGAGTCCCGCGAGGGCCCGCGCCAGCCGCCCGTCGTCGAACCCCGTCGCGTGACGGAGGTCCGGGAAGAAGGAGGCGCCCTGGCGCTCGAGCGCGGCGCGCGTCGCCACGCGGTCGGACTGCGCTTGAACCTCGATTCCGCCCGGAGGCGCGACCCACGCGCCGGCTTCGCCGCGGGGCAGCAGGCGCAGCCGCCCGCGCTCGGCGCCCTCCTCGCCCGCGCCCACCCACACGTGCTCGCCGCTCGTCGTGAGGTCGGCGAGCGCGGCGGGATCGAAGCGATCGACCCTCGCGGGGAACGCGTCGCGATCCCAGACCTCGGCGGGGATCGCGGCGCCCGCGAGCTGGCGCGCGGCTTCCAGCAGGCCGGCGATGCCCGCGCGCCGCGTCTCGGGGTGGAGGCCCTGCCATCGCAGCAGGAAGGATTGGAACGTCTCGAGATCGACCGGCTCGACCTCCCGCCTGAGGAGCGCGAGCGTCCGGCGATGGACGCGCGCGAGGACGCCGCGGTCCGCGTATTCCCGCCGCGCGCCCCCGGGGCGGAATTCCCCGAGGGCCGCGGCGCCGTCCAGGACGAGGGCGTCGAGCGCGGCGCGGGCGCGATCCGGGCTCCACCCGCGGCGCCGGGCGAGCTCCTCGGCCGTCGACGCGGCGCGCGTCCGCAGGTGTCGGCGCGCGACGGCGACGTCGTCGCCCTCGTCCTCGGCCTCGCGCCAGCCGGGCTCGCCCGCGACCTCGACGGGCACGATGCGGCCGTCGCGGGCCAGGGCGTCGAGCCAGGGTCGCGGATCGGCGTCCGACCGCGCGCGGATCTCGGCTTCGTTGAGAGGCCCCAGGGCGAGGAACGTCTCCGCGAGCTCGTCGACCGACCGCGCGCGGCGTCCGGGGACGACGCGCTGCAGCTCGCCCTCCTCGGCCTCGATCGCTTCCGGCTTGAGGAGGTCCGCGAGCCGGCCGCGGTCGAGCGCGTCCTTGAGGGTCTCGCGCGAGACCGGCAGCGTCGCGGCGCCGCGCTCGGCCTTGGGCGTGTCCCATTCGTACAGGAACACGCCCGTGAACTGGAAGACGAGGCTCGACGCGAACGGCGACGGCACGTCCGTCGCGACGACGTGGGTCCGGATGCGGCCGGAGGCGAGGCCGTCGAGGACTTCGCGCAGGCGAGCGACGTCGAGAGCGCTGGTCAAGGCCTCCTTGTACGTCTCCACGACGATCGGAAAGTCCGGGATCGCGCGCACGACCTGCAGGAGGTCGCCGGCCTTGAGGCGCTGGAGCCAGAACGGCGTGCGCTTGCGGCCGCGCCTTCGCGGCAGGAGCAGGGCGCGCTCGGCGTTCTCGCGGAACAGGGCGCCAAAGAGCGGCGAGAGGCCGACGTCCTCGATCACGATGCGCTCGGCGTCGGCCGCGCGGAGCGCGAGAAGGTCTGCGTCGGGCGGAGCCGTCTCCTGATCGGGGAATCGGAGGATGATGCCGTCGTCGTTGTACTGCGTCTGGACCTCGACGCCGACGCGCTCGCCGAGCCTGCGCGAGAGGGCGAGCGCCCATGCGCCGTTCACGCGGCCGCCGAAGGGCGAATGCACCACGATGCGGGGATCCCCGATCTCGTCCCTGAAGCGCTCCACGACAAGCGTCTCGTCCGACGGGACGCGTCCCGTCGCCCGGCGCTGCGCCAGGAGGTATTCGTGAAGGTTCAGGGCCGCGTCCCGCGAGAGCCCGAACTCCGCGCGCATCCAATCGAGGACGCCGGCGTCGTCGAGGCGCGTCTCGATCTCGCGCCGCGCGGCGCCGATCTCGCGCCCCAGCTCGTAGGGTCGACCCACGCCCTCTCCGCGCCAGAACGGCATCCGGAGCGCCTCGCTCGGGTGAGCCTGCGAGACGAGGAGCCTGTCCCGCTCGATGGCCTGGATGCGCCAGGCGTGGCTGCCGAGGAGGAACACGTCGCCGATGCGGCTTTCGAACACGAATTCCTCGTCGAGCTCCCCGAGGCGGGTCTTGCCGTCCGAGAGGTAGACCGCGTACTGTCCGCGATCCGTGATGGTGCCGCCGTTCGAGAGCGCGAGCAGCCGCGTCCCGGGAAGCGCGTTGAGCCGCCCGTTCACGCGATCGTAGGAGACGCGCGCCTTGAGCTCCGCGTGGAGGCGCGCCGGATGCCGGCCCGAAACCATCTCGACGACGCCGAGGAAGGTGTCGCGATGGAGGTCCCGGAACGGGTGGGCGCGGCGCGCGAGGCGGTAGAGGGCCTCGACGTCGCGCGGCTCCTCGGCGACGGCGGCGACGATCTGCTGCGCGAGGACGTCGAGCGGATCGCGCGGCGCCCGCGTCTCCTCGACCCGGCCCGCGCGCATCGCCCGGCTCACGGCGGCGCTTTCGAGGAGGTCCGCGCGGTGGGTGGCCATGAAGCGCCCGACGCTCGTCTCGCCGACGGAGTGGCCCGCGCGGCCGACCCGCTGGAGCCCGCGCGCGACGCCCTTCGGGCTCTGCAGGAGGACCACGAGATCGATCGCGCCCACGTCGATGCCGAGCTCGAGGCTCGAGGTCGCGACGAGACACGGAAGTCGACCCTCCTTGAGGTCCGCTTCGACGAGAAGGCGGGATTCCTTGCTCATGCTTCCGTGGTGCGCGCGGGCGATCTCTTCGCCCGCGAGCGCGTTCAGCTCGCGCGCCACGCGCTCCGCGAGGCGTCGGTTGTTCGCGAAGACGAGCGTCGTGGTGTGGCGGCGCACGAGCTCGAGGAGCCGCTCGAAGGCGCCCGGCCACACGGTGCCCTCGGCGACGTCCGCGAGGTCCTTGACCGGCACGAGGACCTCGAGGTCGAGCTTCTTGGGGCGGCCGGCGTCGATGACCGCGACGGCCCGCTCCTCGAGCTCGCCGTCCTCGCCCCATGCGTGGCCGCCGAGGAAGCGCGCCACCTCGTCGAGCGGGCGCTGCGTCGCGGAGAGCCCGATCCGGACGGGGCCGCGGCCGCGCTGGACCTCCTCGAGCCGCTCGAGGCTGAGGGCGAGGTGCGCGCCGCGCTTCGTGCCCGCGAGCGCGTGGATCTCGTCCACGATCACGTAGCGGACGTCCCGGAGCGCCTCCCGCGATGCGGCCGAGGTGAGCATCAGATAGAGCGACTCGGGGGTCGTGATGAGGACGTGCGGCGGGTCGCGGGCCATGCGCGCGCGCGCCGACGAGGGCGTGTCGCCCGTGCGGATCGCGGTGCGGAGCACCGGCAGGCGCTCGCCGCTTCCTGCCGCCTCCTCGGGAATCTCGACGAGCGGCACCTGGAGGTTGCGCTGGATGTCGTGGCCGAGCGCCTTGAGCGGGGAGATGTAGAGGGTGTGCACGCCCACGTGCTCCCCGCCGGCGCGCCAGAGCTCGTCGAGGCACCAGAGGAAGGCGGCGAGCGTCTTGCCCGAGCCGGTGGGCGAGAGGATGAGCGTGTGGCGGCCTTTCGCGATGGCCGGCCACCCGAGCGCCTGGGGAGGGCTCGGTTCGCCGAGGCGTCGCCTGAACCAGCGGGCGACCGCGGGATGGAAGCGCGCGAGGACGTCCCCGGCCATGGCGTATCGTAGCCCGCGCGCGGGCAAAGGGCTTGCGGGGTCAGAGGAGGTCGCGAAGGCGCGCCGCGTTCTCCTCCTCTTCGAGGGCGAGCGCTTCGAGGGCCGTGGCGAGCCCGGGCGACGGAGCGAGGGCGGCGGCGTCGCGGAAGACGGCGGCCGACGACTCCTTGATCGCGAGCCAGCTTTCGACGAGCTCCCGCGGCGAGAGGGTGCGGACGCGGATCGGGACCGCGCGCGAAGGGCCGCTCTCGGATTCCCACTCCGCGACGATGGCGGCGAGCCGGAAGCCGATGTCGTCGGAGCCGCGGGCGACGTCCTCGAGCACCTCGCCGACGGCGCGCCCGCCGCCGTCGTCCGCAAGCGCGCCGGCCGGATCGAAGCGTCCGAGTTCGGTGTTGACGTCGAGGAGGGCCCGCAGGCGTGCGAGAGCCTCCTCGCCGGAGGCGAGCGTCGCGGAGCGAGGCATGATCCTCGACCACCCGGGCGACCGGGCTTAGCTTGTTTCGTACGAGCGCCGGACACGCGCGCGATGTACCAGCAACCCTTAACGGCCGGTCGCGGGCGCCCCGCCGATGCGCACGCGCCGCGTGGTTCCCGTCGCGCTCCTCGTTCCGACCCTTGTCCTCGCGGGGTGCCTCGATCTGCCGATTCCGGGCTGGCCGTCGGGCGACGAGGGTCCGCTCCACGCGACGCTGACCGTCGTCCTCACGGGTCCTCCGACGGCCGAGGTCGGCGAAGCCGCGCGCTTCACCGCCGAGGTCAAGGGCGCGCGCGACAACCACGCGTACTTCCTCTGGTCCTTCGGAGACGGCACGGAGGAAAAGGCGGTCGACCTCTCCGAAACGACCCACACGTTTGCCGAAGCCGGCCGCTACACGGTGAGGCTCGTCGCGGTCGACGCGGAAGGCGCGCGCGGCGAGGCGTCGACGACGCTCGGCGTCGCGCTCGATGCGCGCTACGCGGGGACGCTCGCGCCGCAGCCGGTGGGCGAGCCCGCGTGGTCCACGTCGTTCCCGGTCGCCGTCGGCGGCGGGCACGTCGCGGGCGAGGTCAATCTCACGCGGCCCGAGGGACCCGTCGCGAATGCGCTCCCCGCGGCCGCCGTGGTGCGGATCCACGCACCCGGCGGGCCCGGCCCGGGCGCGCCCGCCTTCGAGCGCCGCGTCGAAGTTCCCGCGAACGGCGCCGTCGTGACGTTCGAGATTCCCGCGCCTTCGGAGGGCGCGTGGACGCTTTCGGTCGCCCTCGACGGGAGCGGCGGGATGGCCGCGTTCGCGGCCGTGGTCCACGTCCCCTATGCCTAGCGTCCCCTCCGGGGGCGGTTAAATAACCGGCGGCGCAGACGAGCGGCGCCCCGGTGGAATCCTTGCGCCGCGCGTTTTTCGCCGTCTTCGTCCTCGCTCTCCTCGCCGCCGTCGCGACCGTGGGCGGGCTCGACCTCGTGCGCCCCGCGTCGGGCGTCGTCCTCTTCGACGACGTGCGACACGCGCACTTTGAGGCCACCGGCGTCAAGGTGAACAAGGGACCCGCGTCCCGCGATCCCCTGGTCCTCAGGGTCAAGCTCGCGGGCGACGGCGCCGACGCGGACCTCTCCGTCGCGAGGGCGTTCCTCGCCGAGCGGTGGAACGTCCGGCTCGTGGCGCATCCCGACGGCGTGCCGCTCTTCCTCACGCGGCAGGACCTGTGGGCGACGAGCGGGTCGGCCTCGCTCGGCGCGACGCTTCCGTCCGGCATCGCGGCCGAGGTCTCGAATCCCGCGCTCGCGCCTTGCGTCCTCGTGCACGAGCTCGGCCATCTCCTCGGCCTTCCTCACAGCGAGGACGAATCGAGCGTGATGTACGCGAAGTGCTCCCCCGGCAAGGTCGGCCGCGCGGCCGTGTCGAGCGACGAACGGTCCAGGGTGGATCGTGTGGAGTCGATCACCGCCCGCCTCCACGGCCGCGTCGTCACGTGGGCCGAGCGCGTCGGCTGACGCCCGCATAGGAAGGTCTTTATTGGTTCCAACCGCTTGTCTCCCGGGCACATGCTCACGCCTGGGATGGGACCGGCGGACAGGTGGGATCATCTTGTCCCACGCGACGCCCGGCACGTCCATCTCATCACGCGCGGCAACGTGGACGGCATCGTCTCGTCGGCCATCTTCTTCTCGAAGTTTCCCGACGCGCGCGTTTCGTACGTCCCGAGCGCGACCGCGGCGGTCGAAGTCCTTCGCAAGGATCTCTCGGCCCGCGTGTTCTACGTCATCGACATCGGCCTCACGCCGCAGCTCACCCGGACCTTGAACCTCAAGGCCAAGACGGGCCAACGCGTCGTCCTCATCGACCACCACCAGCAGTCCGCGATGCACGCCCATGAGCTGGGCGCCCACGTGGAGGTGGTCGTGGAGGAGGCCGGCTCCGCCGCCTCGGTGGCGCTCCGGCACATGTCCTCGCCCGGCGCGCATCTCGACGCCGACCTGGAGCACCTGGAACGGCTCGCGGCCGTCGCAGACCTGGTGGAATATGGCGTTTCTCCTTACTATTTCGAATCCCTCTCGCGCTACGGCGCCGACCGGCTGGAGGAGGAGGCCGTCCATCTGGACTTCTCCTGGCGGCTTGAGGTCGAGGACGACCGTTTCCGCGCGATGACCGGCCGGCGTCTCGCGCGCGGCGCGTGGCCGAGCGAGGTGCCGGAGGTCCGCCGACGGTATCTCACGATGGTCAACGAGAACCGGTGGCTCAAGGCGAAGGACCGCGTCCGCTCGCGTCTCGTGATCCGCAACGGGGTGGGTCTCCTCAATTTCGGGAAGCGCAAGCCGTCGCTCCTCGGCTTCGGAACGCGCGCGCTCACGTCCGTCGCGAAGGAGGAGGGCGCCTCGGTCGCGGTGCTCGTGAACCGCCGACGCGACATGGCCTCGCTCGCGCTCCGCCGCGTCGGCGAGAGCGAGCTGAACCTCGGCCTGTTCGTCGAGCGCTTCACGGCGGTCCACGGCGTCGTCGGCGGAGGACACCCCGCGAGCGCCGGCGCGAAGATCCTCGCGCGCGACTTCCCGCTCTTCATGCAGGAGGTCTACGCGCTCGCGTAGACCCTCGCACATTCTTATGGGACGACGCGTTTAGGCCCGCGTGCGCCCCGTCCTCGCGCTTCTCGTCACCCTCGCCGCCGTCC
>DATLGO010000006.1 GCA_035540375.1 Candidatus Thermoplasmatota archaeon | reverse complement strand
TCGCCGCGCGACGGCGCCCAGAGGGTCACCGACTCGGGCGCGGCGCTCGCGCCCGCCTCCGGCGCGCAGGGCCTCGCGCGCGCGGACGTCGTCGCGTTCGAACTCCGCGCCTCCACGGAGACCGGCGTCTGGACCGCGGAAAACCTCGTCGCGTGGCGCGGCGCCGCGCCCGAGTCGGTGACCCTCTGGGCGCCGTCGCGCGGCGAGATCGTGGACGTGCGCGTGGACGGCGTCCCCACCGACGCGTGGCATCTCGCGACCGCCGAGACGCTCGTCGTGGGGCCGCTTCCCGCGAACGCCTCGAATGCGCGCGCGACGGTCGTGCTGCGGGGCGAAGCCGCGGGCCGCGTGCCGACGCTCGTCGTCCCCGCCGACGCCGCGACCCTGCGCCTGCGCCTCGGCCTCCCGCCCGGCACGGGCGCCCCCGCCTCCGACGCGTTCTCGGCCGAAGGCGAGCGCCTCGGCCTCGTCTGGTGGGGCGCCTCCGACGCGGACGTCGCGGCGGGGACGCGCATCGCCCTTGCGCTCGCGGGCGCCCCGACCGTCGGCCCGAAGGCCGCGGGCCTCGAGGTCCTCGCCGTCGTCGCGGGCCTCGCGGTCGTGCTCCTCGTTGCCGGCCGCGCATGGACCGCGCGCAAGGTCCCGCCCCCGACCGAGGCGACGACGCTCCTTGGACATCTCCGCGAGATCCAGCAGCGGCTCCTCGTCGCGGCGGTACCGTTCGCGCTCCTGAACGTCGTCTTCTTCACGATCGGCATCGGGTCCGCCGACCTCGGCGGGCGGACGGTGCCCGTGCCGGTGCTCGACGTCGAGCGCTCCATCGCCGCGGGCGCGCTCACGGCCATCGCCGCGCACGTTGTCCCGCCCGGCGTCGAACTCGTCGTCCTGCGCCCGTTCGACGCGGTGCTCGCCGAGGTGCAGGTCGCGCTCTTCCTCGCGCTCCTCGCGACGGTGCCGCTCGCCGCGCATCAGATGGGCGCGTTCTTCGCGCCCGCGCTCCACGACCGCGAGCGCCGCCTCGTCGCCTCCGTCGTGCCCGTCGTCACCGCGCTCTTCGTCGTCGGCGCGGTGTTCGCGTACATGATCATGGTGCCCGTGATGATGGGCACGCTCTACGGCTACGCGGGCGCGCTCGGCGTCGCGACGCTCCTCTCGCTCGGCGACATGGTTTCGTTTGCGCTCGTCATCACCGCGCTCTTCGGCTTCGCGTTCGAGCTCCCCGTCGTCATGGTCGCGCTCGTGCGCCTCGGCCTCGCGACGCCCGAGTGGTTCGCGCGCAAGTGGAAGCACGCGATCGTGATCATCTTCCTCGCCGCGGGCATCGTCACGCCGGACCCGAGCGTCGTGAGCCAGTTCCTCGTCGGCGTCCCTCTCGTCGCGCTCTACGGCGTCGGCCTCGCGGCCGCGCGGTGGGCGGGACGGGGGAGGACGGGCGCTTGACCCTCAGGTCCAACTGCGGCTCACGTAGTCGCCGAAATCGACACCCGTGAAATAGATCTCGTCGTTGAGCGAGTCCCCGGCCGTGATGGACGTGAACGCGAATCGATTCAATCCCGGCGGACCCCGCGTGACCGTGTCATAATGTTGAGCCCAATCGCAACGGCATTCCTTGGTTTCACCACCCGGCGCCGTCCAATTCAACCACGTCGCGGGCTCCGGGACACCCACGAAGCGCGGAAGCGAAGTCACGAGATAGGAACCCGCCCATCGACCCGTGAAATCCACTTCAAGCGCCGCGTCAAGTTGGGCGCGCGCGCCCGGCCGCGCAACGTAGGCCTCGGCGTGGAGTTTCGAAGGAAAATCCTTCCCGGTGTAGAGGAAACTCGTGTTCCCTGTCCGGAGTTCGAGGATTTCCATGTCTGGATTGCCTCTCAGTTCGAAGCTCCAACCGGTCGTCGCGCCGGAGATCCACGTGAGGCCCCGGAATCCCTCTCTACCCAGAATACTTGACCAGAGTGAAACGATCGGACTGCTGGAGGGGCCGTGGGCCAGCGGAGCGGCTTCAACCGTGACGCCGCCAACCCCTTCGGCGCTAGCGTGCACCACGCTCTTCTCCGTCTGCGCATGGGTTCCCATGAACCAATTCTGCGAACCCCAGGCGGCGGGAGGCTGGACGTCATGCGCCCAGAATTCGAACGAGAACGGACCAGGTGTGCGATCGCGCACCTCGAGATAGATCCAACCCGGCCCGTCACCGGTTCCTGACGCAACCAGCGTGGCGGGGGCGGACGATGCCGATTGCCCAAGCGGCATGACAATTGCCAACCCGCAGACCATCAGCAACGCGACGACGCGCAGCCGAGGATTCACGGAAGGCAAGAGACGCACTGCTCCCACTCCGCGCCGCTCTGGGGCTCGACCACCACGAGGGGTAGGCAACGGCCCCCGACCTCGTCATTCGCGGCGCGCAACGAAACCTGCCGTTGGTTTCCCCCTGTATAAATATCGCCATCCTGCCCGAAATAGACGCCATCATCCGGCGTGGGACCGCCCACGAATCCCATCGACCACGTCGTGCGGTTGGGGCATGGCGAAGAGACGCCGCCAGGAGTAACGCCCATGCCGGGCGCACAAGGACCGCTACCAGCAATCTGATTGTTCTGACGCTGGATAGCAGCAGCTTGAGCTTCCGTCACACCCACGGGGGTGAAGATTGCGTGAGGATCCCTCCAATAGACACCGGTCGGAATCATGACCGGCATGGATGACCCTACTGGACCCGAGCCCCCGGGGCATCGGAAGTCGGGCTGACCCGGCGTCACAGAGGCCATCGGAGCGCAGGGCCCGTCTTGGACGGGCTCCTCGTTCCGCTTCTGGACGCTCAGAATAGGCGACTCGGCATACTCCAGCCCCGACGCACCCCAATAGGCCGCCGTCGGCCCGGAGACGGTCACAGGGGAACCGACTGCGCCGGGCCCGTTCGGGCACGCGAGATCAGGATCGCCCGGTTCCAGATAGACCCCTGCAAGACAAGGTCCACCAGGAACAGCTTGATAATTGTGTTTCCAAACGTTCCCGATGTGAGATTCATGAACGCTCACGCCATCGGAACTCCATGAAACCCCCGTCGGCCCTTCCAGAGGGATCGGTTCACCCACATGCCCCGGCTCACAGGCTGCCGCACCACCCGCGATGAAGCCGCCGCCCAGAGCGCCGACGGCGATGAGGGACGCCATGACTAAGCGGATCATGGAGAACACCCGGAACCCGATTAGCAGCCCCACGTGCTGGGGCTCTCTTCGCAAGCGTTCCGCGTGTTGACGCCGTACTGTGTCGGATCCAATCCGAACGTGATCCATGTCGTGATGTCCTCAGACCAGATCGGATACACCCCGGGGTACGACAGCATCACGTCTGCGTAGTGCACCACCGTGCCGCAGCCGATTCGGTCACTTTGAGTGCGGGCCTTCTTCTCCCACACGTTCGATGGGTCTAATGCCCACTCCGTCCACTGCACATGCAGCGTGACAGGACACTGGGGGTGAACCACCGCGACCCGGGCAGCGGCGCAGAGATGGAAGTTGCAACCAGCGAGATTGTGGGATTCCGAGGCCCACTTCGGAGACGACCAGACGTACCCCGCAGACGCATCCGCCTTCGCCCTCGTATTCGTCAGCGTCGGCGCCCGGAACTCCTCGCGCACGTCCGCGGAGCCCGTGTCCCAGTAGTACACGTCCATCGTGTCGAGCTCAAGGTAGTTGCCGCTCTTCGGGCAGTAGTCCGCGTACCCCGTCGGGTTGCAGTCGACG